>VSNB01000230.1 GCA_009774055.1 Clostridiales bacterium | reverse complement strand
GGGTATCTAATCTAGGGGCTTGGCAGTTGACCGACTCCGCCTGCCGGCCTGTTAAAGGGGTAGAGTCTGCTAGGGGGGCCTTCTAACGGAACTGCCCCGGGAGATTCAGCGTGTATGACGGTAGGGACTGCGTTTACATCCTCAAATAGACGCTTCGCCCAATACAGGGGAGCCGCCTGCTTCAGCCCGGACAGACTACCAGTGGAAGCGCAAAAAACAATAACCCCCGTAATTCAGGAAGGTTCTTAGGAAACGTAGTTTCCTAAGCGACCTTTTGCTTCTTTTCGCTCGCGCGAAAAGAAGGCCCCGCCGCCGGCGAGGCGGCAAAAAGTCCCCGCCCCGCAGGGGCGGTACGAAAGAACCTTCGACGAAGGGAGAAGAGGGCGCTACGGCCCCGCAGGGGCCGCTTACGCCAGATAGGCGTCGAGCAGCAGAAGGGTGTTGCAAACACCCTTCCGGTGGCTCCTCTCATACCCATGAGAGGCATACACCCCCGGTCCGATGAGCCCGTGCCTCAGATCATATCCCGCCCGCAGCGTCGCCTCCACGTCGGACCCGTAATAGGGATACACATCCACCGCGAAGTCCGCGCCGCCCCGGCGGGCGGCCTCGATGAGGGCGGAAACCACCTCGTAGTGGTAGGGTCCGCCGCTGTCCTTGGCGCAGATGGACACCTGCCGCTCATCGCAGCTGAGCCCGTCGCCCACACAGCCCATGTCCACGCTCAGCGCCTCGGTGACGCCCTCCGGCACGGAGGCTGAGCCGCCGTGGCCTACCTCCTCAAACACCGTGATGTGCTCCCACACCCGGCGCTTGGGCTTGATCTCCCCCGACGCCACCTGGGCGGCCAGCTCCAGCAGGATCGCCGCCGAGAGCTTGTCGTCCAGGAAGCGGCTCTTAATATACCCCGAGGGGGTCACCACCGTCCGGGGATCGAAGCACACCACGTCCCCCGTCATAATGCCCAGCTTCTCCACGTCCTCCCGGCTGGAGACTTCCTCGTCGATGACCACTTCCATGGTTTTATATTCCCGTTTTGTGGACGCGTATTCCCCGTTGACGTGGGTGGACGCGTTTTTCAGCTGGAACGTCCCCGTATAAATCTTCCCGGAGCGGGTGACGATCCGCACGTTCTCCGCCTCGCCGTTGTTGGGCTGCATGCCCCCCAGGGACGTCAGATGCAGCCGGCCGGAGCCGGAAATCTCCGATACCATGGCCCCCAGGGTGTCCAGATGGGCCTCCAGCAGCAGGCCGTCCTCCGCCGGAGCCTCCGGGTTCAGACACACCATCACGCCGCCCTTCCGGGTCATTTCCGGGCGCAGGCCCATGGCCTCATATGCGCCCATGACGTGCTCCGCCGCCTGGCGGGTATAGCCCGAGGGGCTGTCAATCGCCAGCAGCTCCACCGCCCGGCGGACACAGCTGTTCGTCCGCTGCTCCATGTTCCGTTCCACTTCCATATTGTTCGTCTCCTTTATCCGTTTTGTGTGAAAACCGCCGGATGGCGGAAACCATCCGGCGGTTATGATAGCACATTTTTCTGGAAAATGCAACTTATCCGATGCGCTTGGCCCCTACATAGTAGCCGTCATAGTAGCTCTCGCTGAGGCTGTTGATCCGCACGCCGCCGCTGCGGCTGGAGGAGGCGTGAATGAAGTCGCCGTCGCCGATGTAGATGCCCACGTGGGAGCAGGCCTTGCCGTTGCTCCGGGCGGGGTCGCAGAAGAACACCAGATCGCCGGGCTGCAGGTCCGCACGGGCCACGGTGGTGCCGGTGGAGCTGTTCCACTGGGAGGTGGCGGAGTGGGGGAGGTTGTAGCCGTACTGATCGTATATGTACATCGTGAAGCCGGAGCAGTCAAAGCCCTTGGAGGACGCGCCGCCGTACACGTAGCGGGTGCCCAGGTACTTCTTGGCGGTGGTCACCACGTCCGCGCCCAGGCCGCTGCCGGACACGCCGTCATAGACCCGCAGGAAGTCGGAGCGGATGTAGCCCAGCTGGCCGTTGACGGAGACGGCGTACCAGCCGTTTTCCATGTTCAGCAGGTCCACCAGATCCCCGGCGTAAACCTTGGCCACAATCGCGCCGTCGGTGGAGGAGATGCTGCGGACATTGACGCAGTCGCCGGTGATGATGCCCCGGGGGTCCACCAGGGGGATGCCGTTGACGGAGATGTAATCGGCCTTGACATAGCCCTCCTGGCCCTGATAGGTGGCGTGGCACCACTCGTCGGAGACGTTGATGATGGTCAGCTCGTCGCCGGCCCGCACCTTGGTGAGGACGTTCACGTCCTCCATTTCAGGCTCGGAGCGGAAGTTGACCACGCTGCCGGTAATCAGCCCGACCTGGCCGGCCACGGATTCCATGGAGAAGCCGGCGGCGGTGGCGGTGTCACTGGACTGGAAGCTGATGTAGGAGGCGTAGACGTAGCCCACGGTCCCGTTGCAGCTGACCTTGTACCACTCGCCCAGGTCCTCCAGGACCTCCACCTGCGCGCCGGTGTCCAGATAGGTGATGGTGGAGGACTCGGTGGAGGGCTCGCTGCGCAGGCGCAGGGCGTCGGCGTTCACGGTTCCCGTCTCTCCCTGGGCGGCGAAGGCGCTCACCGTCAGCAGCGCGGCGGTGACAGCCGCCAGTACCAGTACTTTATTCCAAAGTTTCTTCATTCGTATATGCTCCTCGTTTGTTCATCATTGGTGTAGGGTCCGGTCTGTCCCGCCGGGCGGCGGGAGGCGCCTTACTTTCCGGCCAGGGCCCGCTCCAGCCAGATGGCGGAGACGTCCATAGCGGCGTACAGGCTGTCCTTCTCGCTGCGCTTGACCACCCGGTCGCGGCTCTTCAGGTCGGCGCCGGTGCGCTGGAGCTCAACGGAAACCTTGGTGGCGATCTCCATGTCCTGCTCCCTCTTGGTTTCCTTGATCTGCATCAGGATGATATGGGAGTCGGCCATGGAGCCGTAGTAGATCATTTTGCCCACGCGGCGCAGGGGGCGCTTGCGATAGACCAGGCCCTCCGTCTTTTCTGCCATCCGGTCACGTCCTTTCTTAAAACGTTCTTAAAAATAGATTTTAGGTTTGTTATTATTTGTAACCGAATTGTAACACATCGGTTTCAATCTGTCAATATTCAGATTGCGATTCTGGAAGGAAATTTTTCCCGGGGCGTCACGTCTCCGGGAGGGCGCACAGCTCCCCCAGGAGGAGGCCGTTTTCCACGCCGGTGATGCGCGTGGGGACCACCCGGTTGCGCAGGCCGTCCCCCGGCGCGGCTACGGCGGCGTAGTTGGGGGCGTGGCCCTGGTACCGCCCGTCCAGGCGCTGCTCGTAGAGCACGTCGAAGGTCCGGCCCACGCAGCCCAGCAGGTAATCCCGGCGCATTTCCTCCGCGGCGGCGGCGGCCCGGGCGGCCCGGTCCTCCTTCACCGCCTTGGGGACCTGGGCCATGGACGCGGCCGGGGTGCCGGGGCGGATGGAGTAGGGGAAGATGTGCATTTCCGCGAAGCCGCAGGAGCGGATGAACGCCAGGGTGGCGGCGAACTCCTCCTCCGTCTCCCCGGGGAAGCCGGCGATCAGGTCCGTGGTAACGGCGGGCCGGCGGAAAAATTTGTTCAGCAGGTCCACGCTCTCCTTGTACCGCCTGGTGTCATATTTCCGGTTCATCCGGGCCAGGGTGGCGTTGCACCCGGACTGGAGGGACAGGTGGAAGTGGGGGCACAGGTTGGGCAGGGCGGCGGCCCGGCGGCAGAAGTCCTCCGTGATGGTCCGGGGCTCCAGGGACCCCAGGCGCACCCGCGCGTCCCCCGCCTCCCGGCACAGGCGCTCCACAAGGCTGATGAGCGCCGGCCTTCCCGGCAGGTCCCGGCCCCAGGAGGAGATTTCGATGCCGGTGACCACGATCTCCCGGTAGCCCTCCGCCGCCAGGCGGCGGACCTCCTCCTCCGCCGTCTCCGCCGGCAGGGAGCGCACGGGGCCCCGGGCGTAGGGGATGATGCAGTAGGAGCAGAAGTTGGCGCACCCGTCCTCCACCTTCAGCATGGCTCGGGTCCGCTCCGCCAGCCCGCCGGCGGGCAGGACCTCGAAGGTCCGGCGGCGGAGGGCTTCGTCCAGGCTGACGACGGGCGCCTTCTCCCGGGCGGCGTCCTCCAGCAGGTCCAGAAAGCGCATCCGGTCCCCGGTGCCGGCGATGAGGTCCACGTCCAGGGCCTCCGCGTCCTGGGGGTGGGTCTGGGGATAACAGCCGCACACCGCCACCACGGCGTCCGGCGACTGTTTTCTGGCCCGGCGGATCATCTGCCGGGACTTCTTGTCGCTGACGGCGGTGACGGTGCAGGTGTTGATAATGTAGGCGTCCGCGGGGCCCTCGAAGGGGACCAGGGCGTGGCCCCGGCGGACCAGCTCCCGCTCCATGGCCTGGGTTTCGTATTGGTTCACCTTGCAGCCCAAGGTGCAGATGGCGATGTTCATAGCGTCCTCTTGTGTTTTCTGAAAAGATATGGTATCATAAAAAATTAGACTGCCCTCTACAGGCCGATCCAGATGGTCTTTTTCCTTACTCCCGATTCGCTTCTGTGTTCCTAACGCTTTGATTCTAGACTTTAGTGTATAATAATTTATTCATCCGAATCATACAGAGTATGCTTCAACTCTGTGCGCAGTAATTATTGTATAGCTATATGCGTTCACAGTTATTTTGTAGTGACCTGTAAAAATATACCAGTTTTTTCCGATCCTTTCAATTTTAGCATTTTTGTCCAGAATCTGCACCCCGCTCCATTGGACAACATCGTCTGTTTCAATTTGGCAGTTCCTTTTTATCCGCTCTACACCCATTTCTGTTGTATGAAGTTTATCAATGTTTTTAATTAAATCATTCATTCTTATACCAGCCTATGCATATTTACCCATTGTGATTCACCGGGAACACGAAGTCGAATGGGGACTTTCCTTTTATCGCGCTTCTTACTATTATAATACACATTTCGTCCGCTGGCAAGCGGGAGATTCTTCTCGAATCGGATTCCGGGCTCCCGCGCCCGGACGGCGGCCTACTTTTGGCCCGCGCCAAAAGTAGGCAAAA
>VSNB01000023.1 GCA_009774055.1 Clostridiales bacterium | reverse complement strand
CGGCTCCGCCATACCCCGGTGCCATCCCGTAAGGCCCCACCGGGCCCACACGCTCAGCGCGGCGGCTACGCCGCCCAGGGGGGCCGCGTCGGTCCGCTGGGGCAGCATCAGCATGGTCATTTCGTCCAGCAGCGTCACCAGCGTAGCCATCAGGGCGGTGGCGTAGATCGTCCACGCCCCCTCCGCCAGGAATTTGGCGGCAGTCCGGTACACCGGCCAGCAGAGGATGGAGAGAACCGCCTGGGCAATCAGGACGCACAAGGCAGCATTGTCGGCGCTCTCGCTGAAAAAGGGGACGGCCACGTCCATCTTCTCCAGTACCCAGGGCGCCCATGACACGATCAGAACGCAGGACGCCAGAAACAGGTTCCTGCGGCATTCCCGGAACCGCCGCTTATGACGGGAGGCGGTTTCGTTGGCGGGAGGCTCGCTGTCCACCTCCGGCAGGGGGCGGCGGAGCTCCGGCTCCCGCCTCCGCGCGGAGCGTTTCTCCCGGTTCGCCGCCTTCTCCAGCCGCTTGCGGAATTTCTCCTGCCGCTTCTCCTGGACCGCCTTGACCGCGTCCACCGTGCTGGCCACCACGTCCTCCATGGAAACGCCGGGCGGCTCCTCCGGCTCGGGTTCCGGCTCCGGAGCAGGCTCCGGTTCGGGCTCCGGTTCCGGCGGAGGCGGCGAGGTTTTCGCCTTGGGGACGGCGGGCGGGGGTTCCGCCGGCGGCTCCAGAAGGGAATCGTCCAAGTACAGGCCCTCCGCCGCGGCAAAGTCGTCCCAGAAGGACAGATCCAGCTCGTCCTCCTCCGGCATCCCCCCTGCCGGAGGCTCCGGCGGCTTCTCCGGTTCCGGCGGGGATTCCTCCGGGGGCGGGTCCGGTTCCGCTTCCGACAGCTTCTCCGGCTCCGTCTGGGAGCGGGCGCGGCGGAAGAAGCTGCGTCTGGACGGGGCTTTGACCGTCGGCTCCTCCGGCAGAGGCTCCTCCGGCTCCGGCGGTTCTGGCTCCGGCTCAGGCTCCGGTTCCGGCAGGGGCTCTGGCGGAGGGGGCTCGCCGTCCGGGCGCGCCTCCCCCTGCCCGCCGAACTCCGCCAGAATGTCGTCCAGGTTAAAGCCCGCGTCCTCCGGAAGCTGAACGCCCAGCAGAAGCCGCTGGGTGTCCATCAGGGAGGGATCTATTGGTTTGTTGTTGTCGTGCTTATCAACCATATGTTATGTCTCATTTCTGCCCAAACAGGGGTGTGGGGGCGGCTGTACCCGCCAGGATTGTGCCGGGGGACGCCTACTCACCCCAGCCTCTGCCGCAGCGCCTCATACAGCAGCACCGCGGCGGCGGCGGACGCGTTGAGGGAGCTGATGCGGCCCTTCATGGGGATGCTCACCAGGAAATCGCAGCTCTCCCGGACCAGACGGCCCATACCGTCCCCCTCGCTGCCGATGACAATGGCGGCGGGAGAGCGCAGGTCCGCTTCGTAGAGGGGCCTGTCTCCCTCGGCGGCGGCGCCGAATACCCAGAGGCCCCGCTTTTGCAGGTCCTTCAGCAGCGCGGGAATGTTGGGCACCCGGGCCACGGGGAGATAGCTCACCGCCCCGGCGCTGGTCTTGGCCACCACGGCGGTGAGGCCCGCGCTGCGGCGCTTGGGAATAACGACCCCGTGGGCCCCGGCGCACTCGGCGGTGCGGATAACGGCCCCCAGGTTGTGGGGGTCGGAAATTTCATCGCAAACCACCACCAGGGGCGGCTCCCCCCGGTCCGCAGCCTTTTGCAGGATGTCCTCCACCGTGGCGTACCGCTGGGCGGCAGCTACGGCGATGACGCCCTGATGGCTGCGGGTTTCGCTCATGGCGTCCAGCTTCCGCCGGTCCGCCTCCACCACCACGACCCCCGCCCGCTTCGCCTGGGCGATGATGCGGCCCAGGGTGTGGTCAGTCTCCCCCCGGGCGACGTACAGCTTATCCACGGCGGTTCCGGCCCGCAGGGCCTCGGTGACCGCGTTGCGGCCCTCGATGAGCTCCTCCTGGGCGGACCGCTCCTCATATTCTCTCATACAGTCTCCTTCCGGCGGCCCCGTCCCGGCGGTTTTCCCGGGAAATACAGCCGCTTCCGCTGGCATTTATTTGTCAGTATATCACAAAACACCCGGTTCCGGAAGGGGTATTCACAGAAATTTCACAGAAAATCCACAGACAGTCCTTGTGGAGAGGGGGATTTTGTGATAGGATGCACTTTAGACATTTCCGGGCGGCGTGTGTGTGCCTGAGAAATTGAAGGAGAATGAGATGGATAATAACAATAAAAACAACCAGAACAACAACAAAAACAAGAAAAATGTCAACGGTTTGCTGATCCTGGTGATCTGGGCCGTTGGTCTGACGGTGGTGTTCAACTACCTCTCCGCTTACAGCCGCCAGGCCAATTCGGCGGCCTCCACCCACGAGATCCTCTACACCGAGCTGCTGGACATGGTGGACGCGGGCCAGGTGGAGCGGGTGCTGCTGGTGGACGGCAAGCTGGAGATCACCCCCGTGGAGGGATATGTCTACACCGATGAGGACGGCAACGCCTACGACAAGAACTATACCCTCTTCACCGTGCCCATCGGCGCGGCCATCGGCGATCTGATCGAACGGGTCCATGCCAACGGAGGGGAATTCAGTTATCCCTACGTGCCGGAAATGTCCCCCATCCTGGAGTTCATGATCGCCTACATCCTGCCCATGGTGCTGCTCATCGGGGCGTTCATGCTGTTTATGAACCTGATGACCCGGAAGGGCGGCGGCATCGGCGGCATCGGCAGCGTGGGGAAAGCCAACGCCAAGGTGTACATGGAGAAGTCCACCGGCGTCACCTTCAACGACGTGGCCGGGCAGGACGAGGCCAAGGAGTCCCTGGTGGAGATCATCGACTTCCTCCACAACCCCGGCAAGTACACCGCCATCGGCGCCAAGCTCCCCAAGGGCGCGCTGCTGGTGGGCTCCCCGGGTACCGGCAAAACCCTGCTGGCCAAGGCCGTGGCCGGGGAGGCGGGGGTGCCCTTCTTCTCCATCTCCGGCTCCGGATTCGTGGAAATGTTCGTAGGCGTGGGCGCAAGCCGTGTCCGGGACCTGTTCCAGGAGGCGGCCAAGGTGGCCCCCTGCATCATTTTCATCGACGAGATCGACGCCATCGGCAAAACCCGCGATTCCCGCTTCGGCGGCGGCAACGATGAGCGGGAGCAGACCCTCAACCAGCTCCTGGCGGAAATGGACGGCTTCGACCCCTCCAAGGGCATCATCGTCCTGGCCGCCACCAACCGTCCGGAGGTGCTGGATAAAGCCCTGCTCCGCCCGGGACGGTTCGACCGGCGCATTACCGTGGACCGGCCCAACCTGGCGGGGCGGCTGGCGACCTTGCAAGTGCATACCAGGAAGATCCGCATGGCGGAGGACGTGGACCTCAATAAGATCGCCCAGGCCACGGCGGGCTGCGTGGGCGCAGACCTTGCCAACACCGTCAACGAGGCGGCCCTGCGGGCTGTCCGGCATAACCGCCACGCGGTGAATCAGGAGGACCTGCTGGCCTCCTTCGAGGTGGTCATCGCCGGCGCGGAGAAAAAGGGCACCGTCATCACCGAGCAGGAGAAAAAGATCATCGCCTACCACGAGGTGGGCCACGCCCTGGCAGCGGCCAGGCAGAAAAACGCCCAGCCGGTGACCAAGATCACCATCGTGCCCCACACCGAGGGGGCCCTGGGGTATACGCTGCACCTGCCGGAGGAGGAGAAATTCCTTATGAGCCGGGACGACATCCTCACAGAGATCCGCACCCTGCTGGCGGGACGGTGCGCCGAGGAGCTGGTGTTCAACACCCAGACCTCCGGGGCGGCCAACGACATCGAGCGGGCCACGGAGCTGGCAAGAAACCTGGTGGCCCGGTTCGGCATGAGCGAGAAATTCGGCATGATGGCCCTGGGGTCTGTCCAGAGCCAGTATCTGGACGGCGGGTACAGCATGAACTGCGCCCAGGAGACCTTCGCTCTGGCGGACAAGGAAGTGGCGGCCCTGCTCCAGAAGTGCCACGATGAGGCCAGAACCCTGCTGGAGGAGAACCGGGAAATGCTGGATAAGATCGCCGGATACCTCTTCGAGAAGGAAACCATTACCGGCGCTCAGATGATGGCCATTCTGGAGGGCCGGGACCCGGACAAGGAGGACTATTACGGCGTCCCCGCCAAGTCCGACGAGGCCATCGAGCCGCCGGCGAAGCATATCAACATCGTCAGCGAGCCTATCCCCATGCCGATGGCTGCAGGGGAAGAGCCGGAGGAGAAACCGGAGGATGACGGAGAGGGGCAGATTCAGGAGTAATTGATGCGGCGGAGCCCCGGTATGGGGCTCCGCCGTTTTTCTTCCGGGTCTTTGCGAAAACAAATTGATAAAGGGACCGCCGTATGCTATAATCAGTTTGATAAATTGGAATTTATATGTATGAGTAAAGGCAGGGAGTAAAAATGATTCGGCCGATTCTTGCTTGTATAGACCCCTATAAGGCAGCAGAGGAATTTGCTGCTGTTGGGTGGAATATTGATTTTTTGCAGCCTTGGGAGAGTGGTGACCCTTTGGTGGGGGTATCACTTTGCGACAACTCTGTCCTGCTTGGTATCACGGAGGGATATGTTCCTGACAATCGGCTTTCCCATATTGGATGCGGAGTTGAAATCTACATGACTGTACCTGGTGGACAGCTCAAGCAGATATATGAGAACCATTTGGTGCTGAAACCGACTGCGCTGATGGTTCAGCCGTGGGGCGATACGGCATTTGAGGTCAAAATCAGTGGATATCAGTTTATGATTGCCGCTGTAAATTCCAATTTACCTGGCAGTGACTTTCCAAGATCCACATAACAATTTACAGGAGGAGAAAAGCATGGAATACGTAACACTAGGCAAGACCGGTCTGAAGGTCTCCCGGGTGGGACTGGGGGGCATCCCCATTCAGCGCATTGACGCCGAGGCGGCGAAAAAACTGCTGGACGCGGTGGAGGCTGCGGGCATCAACTACATCGACTCCGCCCGGGGCTACTCGGTCAGCGAGGAGCTCATCGGCCAGGCCATTGAGGGCCGCCGGGATAAATTTGTTCTGGCCACCAAGACCATGAGCCGGGACAAGGAGGGGATGGCCCGGGACATCGAAACCAGTCTGAAAAACTTCCGCACGGACTACATAGACCTCTATCAGGTCCACAACCCCAACCTCAAGCAGCTGGAGCAGGTCTGCGCCCCCGGCGGAGCCCTGGAGGCCCTGCTGGAAGCCCGGGAGGCCGGAAAGATCGGTCACATCGGCCTCACTGCCCATGGGCCGGAGGTGTTCGAGCGGGCGCTGGAGCTGGACTGGGTGGAGACGGTCATGTTCCCCTACAATATTGTAGAAACCCAGGGCGCGGAGCTGATGGAGCGGGCGAAGGCGCGGAACGTGGGCTTTATCAACATGAAGTCCCTGGCCGGCGGGGCCATCGAGGACGCGAAGCTGGCGATCCGTTTTGCCGCCGCCAACCCCAACGTCTCCGTGGTGCTGCCGGGGATGTACGCCCCCGAGGAGGTGGCGGAGAACGTGGCCGCCGCCGCGGATTCCTCTCCCCTGACGGTGGAGGAGCTGGAGCGGGTGGAGGCCATGCGCCAGACGCTGGGCTCCAGCTTCTGCCGCCGGTGCGGCTACTGCGCCCCCTGCACCGCGGGCATCGACATCCCCAACCAGTTCGTGTTCCACGGCTACCTCAGCCGGTATGGCCTGGCGGACTGGGCCAAGGCCCGGTACGGCGCGCTCTCCGCCCACGCGTCGGACTGCGTGGAATGCGGCGCATGCGAGGGACGGTGCCCCTACCAGCTGCCCATCCGGGAAATGCTGAAAAAGATTGCGGCGGACTTCGGATTCTGAAAACCGCCCGTCCCCGGAAATGCCTCCATCGGTGATTGACATAAGTTGGACAAAGTGGTATAGTTGGAGCTAACCCTTAGACCCAACACCAACTCCATTGGAGGCAAATTCTTTATGCGTCAGAAAAAATCAGGCTGGAAACGACCGGCCTTGCTGTTCCTGATCCTGCTCCTGCTGGCTCAGATCGGGGATATTGTGTATCTGCAGTACTTCGACACCAGCCGGCGCCGTCTGCCGGTGCTGATGTATCACCACTTCGCCGACGAGGCCAAGGAGGGCACCGTGGTGACCCCCGTCCGGTTCCGGGAACAGATGGACGCGCTGAAGGAGGCGGGCTACCAGGCCGTCACCATCCCCCAGGTCATCGACTACGTGGAAAACGGCGCGCCCCTGCCGGCGCGGCCCATTCTGATCACTATGGACGACGGCTACGGCAGCAACCTTGACACCGCCGCCCCCATTCTGGAGGAAACCGGCATGTGCGCCACGGTCTTTGCCATCGGCATTAACGAGGGCGAGGAATATTACCCCCACTCCGGCGAGCCCATGTGGCAGGAGCGCTTCGCCTTTGAGAAGGCCGCGCCCTGGGTCGAGAAGGGCGTTATCGACGTCCAGAGCCACACCTTCGACATGCACCAGCTGGCCTCCTACGGCTACAGCGGCCGGGACGGCGTGCTGCGGCTGGAGGGCGAGAGCGACGAGGACTACCGGCAGGCCCTTTTATCCGACATGGAGGCGTTCCGCCAGCGGCGGGGAAACCGGGTGGCCACGGAGCTGCTTGCCCTGGCCTACCCCTTCGGCTACTATTCCGAGGAGGCGGACGCGCTGCTGAAGGAGGCGGGCTACGCCGTCACCTTTACCATCGACGAGCGGCCCAACTACCTCTCCGTCCACAACGGGAGCTGCCTGCGCATGATGGGGCGGGTCAACGTTACAGACTGGATCAGCGGTCAGGAGCTGGTACAGCTTTTGCAGCCGTATTCCAACTAATTCAGCTATCAGCGATAAGGAGAACACCATGAGCAATCACATCGAAACCATCTGCGTCCAGGGTGGCTACCGTCCCGGCAACGGCGAGCCCCGGCAGGTTCCTATCATTCAGTCCACCACCTTTAAATACGAGTCCAGCGCCGATATGGCCAAGCTCTTTGACCTGGAGGCCGAGGGCTACTTCTACAGCCGCCTGCAGAACCCCACCTGCGACCACACGGCGAAAAAAATCGCGGAGCTGGAGGGCGGCACGGCGGCCATGCTTACCTCCTCCGGCCAGGCGGCCAACTTCTACGCCGTATTCAACATCGCCTCCTGCGGGGACCACGTGGTGTCCTCCAGCTCCATCTACGGCGGCACCTATAACCTCTTCGCCGTCACGATGAAGCGGATGGGCGTGGAGTTCACCTTCGTGGCTCCGGACTGCACCGAGGAGGAGCTGGCGGCCGCCTTCCGGCCCAACACCAAGGCGGTATTCGGCGAAACCATCGCCAACCCGGCCCTGACGGTGCTGGACATCGAGAAGTTCGCCAAGGCCGCCCACGGCCACGGGGTGCCCCTCATTGTGGACAACACCTTCGCTACACCCATCCTCTGCCGTCCCATCGAATGGGGCGCGGACATCGTTACCCACTCTACCTCCAAATACATGGATGGCCACGCCGCCGCTCTGGGCGGCGCCATCGTGGACGGCGGGAAGTTCGACTGGATGGCCCACGCGGACAAGTTCCCCGGACTCTGCACGCCGGATGACAGCTACCACGGCGTGACGTACGCGGAACGGTTCGGCAGGGAGGGCGCTTTCGTCACCAAAGCCACCGCCCAGCTCATGCGGGACTTCGGCTCCATGCTCTCGCCTCAGAGCGCGTTTATCCTCAACTTGGGGCTGGAGAGCCTCCATGTGCGCATGGCCCGGCACTGCGAGAACGGGCAGGCGGTGGCGGAGTACCTGCAAAACCACCCCAAGATCGCCTGGGTGCGCTACAGCGGACTCCCCGGCGACCCCTACTACAGCGTCGCCCGGAAGTATCTGCCCCAGGGCTCCTGCGGCGTGGTCAGCTTCGGCATGAAGGGCGGGCGGCAGGCGGCGGAAGCCTTTATGGGCCGCCTGCGGCTGGGGACCATCGCCACCCACGTGGCGGACGCACGGACCTGCTGCCTCCACCCTGCCAGCTCCACCCACCGGCAGATGAACGACGCCGAGCTGGAGGCCGCCGGAGTTTCCGCTGACCTGGTGCGGCTGAGCGTGGGGCTGGAGAGCAGGAAGGATCTGATCGCCGACCTGGAGCAGGCGCTGGCGGCGGTGTAATGAGGGCTTAGAGCCTGTATTCACAGGCGTTAAACGCCGTCTGGTCGGATCTTTCACCACCCTGCTGCGTTAAAAAATCTTGAAATACGTCCAGTATTCCTGCGATTTTTTGCCTTGCAGGGCGGTAAAATCCCTCGCCCATCCAGTATCCCCCGCCTATGAGTACAGGTTTTTATATGCCAAACAAATGATTGCAGGGTGAAAAATTTTCACTCAAGGAGGGACGCCACACCCATGATTTTGAGCGGCTGGCGTTTGAACGGCTGAAGAACGAGTACTTTTACCCGCTGTTCTTGAAGGAAGCCATCTTTGATTTGCCGGAAATATTTACTATTACTATACGGACAGAAGTTGAGTAGCTCATATGGCAACGTTACTGTTAATTGTTATCTATGTCGCCTTCATCGGCCTGGGCATCCCGGACTCCCTGTTCGGCACGGCGTGGCCGGCGGTCTACAGAGAGTTCCATCTGCCCATCTCCTTTGCCAGCTTCGTCAGCATGACTATATGCTGCGGGACAATCGTATCCAGCGTGATGAGCGCCAAGATCATCCGGCTGCTGGGGACCGGCAGGGTCGCCGCGATCAGCACCGCCATGACCGCCGCCGCGCTGCTGGGGTTCTCCTTTTCGGGAAGCCTGCCGGCGATGTGCCTGTGGGCCATCCCCCTGGGACTGGGGGCGGGTGCCATCGACACCGCGCTGAACAACTATGTAGCCCTCCACTACTCCGCCCGGGTTATGAGCTTTCTCCACTGCTTTTTCGGCATCGGCGTCACCATCAGCCCCTTCGTCCTGTCCCAGGTTATTGACGGCAAGCTGGGCTGGCGAGGCGGCTACCGGATTGCCTTCGGCATCCAGCTGGCTGTAACGGCGCTGCTGGCTGTTACCCTGCCGGTGTGGGGAAAGGTTCATCCGGTAACGGAGGCCGGAGCGCAGGAGCAGGCAAAGGACCTGCGCCTGGGAGAAATTGCCCGGATTCCCGGCGTGAAGCTGATGTGGACGCTGTTCATCGCTTCCTGCGCCATTGAGTGCACCTGCGGAAACTGGGCCAGCACCTTTCTGGTGGAGGTCCGGCATATGGCGGCGGAGCAGGCCGCCGGACTGGTGATGCTCTACTACGCGGGCATGGCCCTGGGGCGGTTCCTCTCCGGACTGCTGGCCGCCCGGCTGGACAGCTGGCGGATCATCGGCATCGGCCAGGCGGTCCTGGGCGCGGCCCTGGCGATCCTGCTGCTGCCGGGCGCTCCATGGGCCGCGGGAACCGGCCTGTTTCTGGTGGGACTGGGCAACGGGCCTCTGTTCCCCAACTTCAATTACCTTACCCCCCGGAACTTCGGCCAGGAGGCGTCCCAGGCTGTCATGGGCACCCAGATGGCGGCGTCCTACGCGGGCATCCTGGCGGCTCCGGCGGTCTGCGGGGTTCTGGGGCAGGTGGTCCACATGGGAATTTTCCCCGTCTATTTGCTGGTCTTTTACCTCATTATGCTGGCCGCCTCAAGAAAAGCGAGACTCATTCCATCAAAACCCTGAAAGCAAGGAGACACGTCATGCCCATCCGAATCCCCAACGAGCTGCCCGCCGCCAAGACGCTGAAAGACGAGAACATCTTCGTCATGACGGAGCGGCGGGCCGTCGCCCAGGATATCCGGCCGTTGAAAATTCTGCTGCTGAACCTGATGCCCACCAAGATCGCCACGGAAACCCAGCTCAGCCGCCTGCTGAGCAACACCCCCCTGCAGGTGGAGCTGGAGCTCATCGCCCCCCGGGACCATGTACCCAAGAATACGCCCCAGGAGCACATGCTGGCCTTCTACCGCCACTTTGACGACGTGCGGGAGAACAACTACGACGGCATGGTCATCACCGGCGCGCCGGTGGAGCACCTGCCCTTCGAGGAGGTGGAGTACTGGGAGGAGCTGTGCGGAATCATGGAGTGGTCCAAGAGCCACGTCCACTCTACCTTCCACATCTGCTGGGGAGCCCAGGCGGGACTGTACTACCACCATGGCATCCAGAAGCATCCCCTGGAAAAGAAGCTCTTCGGGATATTCCCCCATATTGTGGAGCGGAAGAGCAACATGCTCTTCCGGGGCAGCGACGACGTGTTCATGGTGCCCCACTCCCGGCACACCACCATATTGCGGGAGGACGTGGAGAGGGTTCCGGAGCTGAAAATCCTGGCCACCTCCCCGGAGGCGGGGGTCTACGCCCTGTCCACCGAGAACGGCCGGCAGATCTTTATCACCGGACACTCGGAATATGACGCGCTGACTCTGGAGCAGGAGTACCTGCGGGACAAGAACCTGGGCAAGCCCATCGAGCCGCCGAAAAACTATTATCCCAATGACGACGATACCCAGCCCCCCCGCGTCACCTGGCGTTCCTGCGCCAACCTGCTCTACAGCAACTGGCTGAACTATTTCGTGTACCAGACCACGCCCTTTGATCTGGGCGCGATTCCGGACTCCAGCAAATAAAGAAGACCTCCGGACCCAGTGGTCCGGAGGTCTTCTTATCTATGATGCTGCGCCGGGTCCTTCCCTTCTCAGCAGGTCGCGCCGCCCGTCAGGTGAAGTTCGGCATCCAGAATCTGCTGCTTGCGCTCCAGCAGGTCGTTGGACAGCAGCTGGGCTTCCACGTTCTCAAAGCCCAGGCGTTCGATGGTCTTGGCGAAGCGCTCGCCGGTCTTGCCCTGCTCCCGGAAGAGAAGGATGGCTTTCTCAATCACCGCCAGAGCCTCCTCCTTATCGGTAAAGATCCTGCTGAGGGCCCGGCCCTGGGCGATCTTCTTGCCCCAGCGGCCGCCGATATAAATCTTATAGCCATAGGTCCCCTCGTCCAGCGCGTCAAAGTGGCAGTTCCCGATGCACCGCCCGCAGTTATTGCAGACGTCTTTGTCAATCTCCAGCACGCCGTCCTCCAGCTTGGCCGCGCCCATGGGACACGCCTGGACCACGCCGCACTTCTTGCAGCCGTTGCACTCGTCGGGGTCCAGGCCGGGGATGCGCTGGCCGATGATGCCCAGGTCGTTCAAGTCGGGCTTCACGCAGTTGTTGGGGCAGCCGCCCACGGCGATTTTGAACTTGTGGGGCAGCCGCACGGTGCGGTAGCCCTCGTAGAAGCGGCGGTGAATCTCCTCGCTGAGGCCGAAGGAATCCAGCAGGCCGTACTGGCAGGTGGTGCCCTTGCAGGCTACCACGGGGCGCACCAGGGAGCCTGTACCGCCGGTAACCAGGCCCTCCTTGGCGATATAGGCGCGGAAGTCCTCGATCTTGTCGTAGGGGATGCCCTGGACCTCGATGGTCAGGCGGGTGGTAAAGGTAACGATACCGTTGCCGAATTTTTCCGCCGCCTCGGCGATGCACCGCTGCTGGGCGGCGGTGATTTTGCCATTGACGGTAATAATGCGGCCAGAGAAGTTGTCGGTTCCTTTGTTGGAGAGGAAGCCCAGGGCTTTTACTCTCTTTTCGTCTGTGGGGTTAATTGTCAGAGTTGCCATCGTTTATTCTCCTTTTCCGGTTGGTTTTATCTGCGGCCCTGCGAGCCGCGACTGCTTTTTTTCTTTCCTCGTTGATGGGCGGTTCGTTCCGCCCCTGCGGGGCGGCGAGGGCTCTTTTCTTTCGTTTAGCTTCGCGCCTCGCCGGCGCGGGGGCCTTCTTTTCGCGCGAGCGAAAAGAAGCAAAAGGTCGCTTAAGGAACTACGTTCCTTAAGAATCCTCCTGCATTACGGGGGTGTTTTGTTTTTGCGCTTCCACTGTAATCTGTTCGGTCTAAATCGGCCAGCTCCCATGTATCGGGCGAAGCGTCTATCCAACGACATTGCCGGCAGACCCTACCGTCTTACACGCTGGAGCTCCCGGGGCACTTTCGTTAGAAGGTCCCCCTAGCAGACTCCGTCCCTTTAACAGGCCGGCAGGCGGAGTTGGTTGACTTGCCAAGCCGCTAGATCAGACGCCCGCAGGATCAGACATTCGGAGGCTTCGCCTGCCAAATAAACCCGCCGCACAGTCCGTTATCCCCCGTATAGGGAAGCGGTACGAATGCGCCGCCCCGTCCAAGGGAGTCTTGAACCGTAGGTTCAAGCAGGCGCGGAGTCCGGAGGTGCGCAGGTCCCGGGCCGATTCGAGAAGAATTTACCGTTTGCCGCCAAAGGCGGCGAAGATCAATCCCCAAACTCCGTAAGGGTCGTCCCCCCTTCCAACACCCTAGTATTGGAATAGCCATAAAATTTCAACCGATTCTGGGTTAGGTATGCCCGCCGTCCCTTGGTGCAGATCAGAAGCAACTTCGCGTCCTTCTCAAGCCCCTCTACCGGACCGTTGATGGCGGCGGGATTTAAAAACAGCCTGCCCTCCAAGGCTGGAGCCTGGGCGCAATCGACAATTTCGTAGCCCTCCGCCGCTCCGGCAGCGTATTCCGCCGGGGTGAAGGACTCCAGTGTGCCGTCCAGCTTATTGAGCAGGACGTTGACGCCGTGGGCGAAAGGATGAATGGCGGTGGAGAAGGGCGGCGCGTACGCAAAATCCATGGCCGCCAGCTGATCTACCTCGGCCCCTAAAGAAATGGCCGTCACAGCGATGTCGGTAATCTTATCAACCGCCCCTGTGCCCAGCGCCTGAACCCCCAGCAGCTTCCGGGTGGCCCTGTCGGCGGTGAGCTTGATAATGAAGACTCCCGCACCGGGATAGTAATGGGCCTTATCGTCCGCCACGATGGTAACGGTTTCCACGTCGCAGCCCTCTGCCCGGGCGGCAGTCTCGGTGAGGCCAGTGCGGCCCGCGTTCAGTCCGCCGGGCAGCTTGGCCACACCAGTGCCCAGTACGCCGGGATAGGCCGTCTCCTTGCCCGCGACATTCCCGGCCAGAATCCGCCCCGCAATATTAGCGGTGGAGCCCATGGGGGACCAGGCAGGCTTGCCGGTCTGGCGGTTGGCGACCATGGCGCAGTCCCCGGCGGCGTAGATGTCCGGCAGGTTGGTGCGCAGATACTGGTCGGTGAGGATGGTCCCCTTAAACATTTCAATGCCGGCACCCTCCAGGAACGCGGTATTGGGCCGGATGCCGATGGCCAGCACCAAGGCATCGGCCTTATAGCCCCGCTTGCTGGTCAGCACCTTCTCGACCCTGCCATCGCCCTCCACGCCCTCCAGGGCCACGCCGGTGACGGGCATAATCCCCGCCTCAGCCATCCTGTTTTCCACGTACTCGCTCAGCTCCGGGTCCAGGAAATTGGGCAGTACATGGGGGGCAAAGTCGATGACGGTGGTCTTGACGCCCTTGGCGGCCAGGTTCTCCGCTACCTCCAGGCCGATGAAGCCGCCGCCGGCCACCACCGCCTTCCGGATCTCCCCGGCCTCCACCGCCGCCCGCAGGGCGATGGCGTCGTCGGGGGTCCGCATGACGAACACGTTCTTCAAATCCAGCCCCTGGATGGGGGGCACGAAGGGGGACGCGCCGGTGGCGATGACCAGCTTGTCATAGCCATACTCCGCCGTCTCGCCGGTTCTGAGGTCCCTGGCCTCCACAACATGCCGGTCAGGGTAGACGGCTACGGCCTCGGTTTCCACCTTCACCCGGGCCCCTGTGAGGGCGGCGAATTTCTCCGGCGTATTAACGATCAGCTCGCTTTTTTCATGGATCACATCGCCTACGTAATAGGGCAGGCCGCAGCCGGCGTAGGAGATGTCCTTTCCCTTGGTCAGAACCGTCACCTCACAGGCGCGGTCCTCCCGCTTGAGTTTGGCGGCGGCTTTGGTTCCTGCGGCTACGCCGCCCAGTACCAGCACTTTCATGGCTGTCTCTCCTTTTTTCTTCCTATTTTCCGGGACGCCCGGTTCACACCGTCCCGCGCCCCGTTCCGCGATGCGGCGGGCGGAGTTGTCCCTGCAGGAACAGCTCCGCCCGTTACACACCTTCCCCGGAAGTTGCGCTTTTATCATACCCGATTTTGCCTGGACTGTCAACCGGCAATCGCCATGAAATCTGTTTATAATGCCGCCGCCAGCCGGCGGATATACTCCGGCGTCGTGCCGCAGCACCCTCCCAGGAGCCCCGCGCCGGCCTCCGCCAGCGCCAGCATATGTCGAACAAAGTCCGCCGGCCCCATGCCGTAGCGGGCCTGTCCCCTTTCGTCCATGACCGGCAGCCCCGCGTTGGGCTTGGCGATAACCGGAATATCTACCGCCGCCCGGATGGAACGGATCACGGACTCCAGCTGATCCGGCCCCACGGAGCAGTTGACCCCTACGGCGGCGGCTCCCAGCTCCTGGGCCATGGCGGCGGCTTCCCAGGCGGTTCCGCCGAACAGCAGTCCGCCGTCCGCCTCCGCCGAGAAGGAAACCATCACCGGAAGGCCCAGGGCCGCCCCGGCGTCCAGAGCCGCCGCAGCCTCGTCCATCCCCATCAGGGTTTCCACCGCCAGAATATCCACCCCGGCCTCCGCCAGGGCCTCCATCTGCTCCCGGTAGACGTCATATGCCTCCCCGTAGGGCATGTCCCCCGCCGGCTCCAGGGGCCGGCCCATGGTGGACAGGTCGCCGGCCACCATGGCGCGGCCTCCGGCGGCCTCCTTTGACAGGGCGGTCAGCGCGGCGTTCAGCTCCCCCGCCCGCTCCTCCAGGCCGAAATGCCGCAAGCTCAGGCGGTTGGCGGAGAAAGTGGGGGCCATGATGATCCGGCTTCCCGCCTCCACAAAGCTCCGCTGGAGGTCCAGCAGGACCTCAGGGTGGTCCAGGCCCCACATCTCCGGCGATACGCCCACCGGCATCCCCGCCGCGCGGAGGTTTGAGCCGGTAGCGCCGTCCAGCAGTACCGGCCCCCGGGCGGCCAGTCTGGAAAATTCCTCTTTCGTCATCCGGTACTCCCCTCCGTCATTTCACTGCATCCCGGTAGAGCGTCAGGATGCTCCCCATGACCCCCGGGTCCAGCTCCCATTCGAGGGATTTGTCGATGGAGGCGTAGTAGTCCAGCAAAACCTCCTCCGGAACATCCCCGTCATACTGCTCGTCCAGCCGGCTGCCAGTTTCATTGACCTCGTCCACGTAGTCCATGGCAGCCGGGGAATAGAGCAGGTTGTTGTGCCCGTCCCGACGGTCCTCGCTGCAGACGAGATACCGCACGTTGGGGTTGGTTATTTCATCTTTTTTCGCAATAATACTCACCGTATTGTATCCCACCGTGGTATCACCGCTCCCGTGGAGGATCAGGATAGGGGTATCCGTGCTGTTGATGGCATCCACCGCCGTCAGACCGAAGGCATCGCCGAAGGCCAGCTTCTGGTTCAGCCAGATGAAGGGATACTCCAGGTAGAGCAGCGGCCCGATCATCCCCTCGCCCCACTCCATGATCATGGGCATGGCCTCGTTGAACCCCGCCACGCTGGCGGAGGCGGCAATGTCGTGGTCAAAGTGGAAGATGGCCGCCGCGGCGTAGCCGCCCCAGCTGTGGCCGAACAGAAAAACAGGCAGGCCGTCGAACCGGCTCTCCCCCTCCACCCAGGTCAGGGCCGCGTCCAGGTCCAGCACCGACTGGTTCAGGCCCACGCAGTTTTTTCCCTCGCTGTCCCAGCAGCCGGTATTGCTGTAGCACAGCACCTGGTAGCCGTGGTCCGCGAAGTACATCGTCTCCGGCAGGTAGCTCTCCTCACCGCCGCCCAGGCCGTGGGAGATAACCACCAGTCCCTCGGGGTTGTCCCCGCAGTAGAGATGGCCTGTCAGGCGGTTCTCCCCGGAGAGGAAGCTCACCGGCTCCCGATCATAGCGGTCCGCGATGTCCTCGTAGAGGATGCTGGAGGTGAGGCCCGGTTCCGGCGGCTCCGTGCGGGCAAAGGTGTCGTTCATCAAAATCTGCACCACAATGGGAGACGCGATGCAGAACAGGACCAGCAGGGTCAAGAGGACAATGCCGGTGATTTTCAGGACCTTTTTCTTGGTTCTCATTGTATTGCCTTTCTTTACGCAAATTGTGGGACCGTCATTGGGCCTGCGGCCCAACGGCCGGTCCGGCGGCGCACGCGCCGCCCCCCTGCCGCAGCCGCCACCGCAGGCCGCTGTAGCGGCGCTGCTGCCGGTCGTTGGCCGCCATGCGGCCCAGGGCAGCGTCGTCCCCTACCACCACCAACAGCTCCCGGGCTCGGGTGATGCCCGTATACAGCACTCCCCGGACCATCAGCGCCGGGGCGGCGGGCAGGGCCGTCAGGACTACCGCCTTATACTCGCTGCCCTGGCTCTTATGTACCGTTACCGCGTAGGCCAGCTCCAGCTCCCCCAGCATGTCCGCCGTGTAGGTGGCCGTGCGGTCGTCGAAGCGAATGCTCAGAAGTTCCCCGCCGGGGTCAATGTCCTCCACCACCCCCACGTCGCCGTTGAAGATCCCCGCCCCAGTGACGCCGTCGGCGCGAATCCACAGCACATCGTAGTTGTTCCGGACCTGCATCACCCGGTCCCCGGTGCGGAAGGTGACCTCCCCCCAGACCTTCTGCCGCTTCTCCGGCGCGGGGGGATTGAGTGCCTTCTGCAGAGCCTTGTTCAGCGCCGCGGTGCCCCACTCCCCTTTCCGGGTGGGGCAGAGGACCTGGATCTGGCCGGGCTCCACCCCCATGTTGTCCGGCAGACGCTTTTTGCACAGCTCCACCACCAGCTCCACCGCCGCCAGAGGGTCCCGGCGGCGCATGAAGAAGAAGTCGCTGTCAGGCGTGTTCCGCAGCAGGGGGAGCTCCCCCTGGTTCACCGCGTGGGCGGCGCGGATGATGGCCGAGGCCTGGGCCTGGCGGAAGATCTCCGTCAGATTCACCGTCTCCACCCGGCCCGAGCGGATAAGGTCGCCGAACACGTTCCCCGGTCCCACCGAGGGCAGCTGGTCCGGGTCCCCCACCATGATGAGGCGGCAGTCGTCCTTCACCGCCGAAAGCAGCGCGGCCATAAGGGGCAGGTCCACCATGCTCATTTCGTCCACCACCACGGCCTCCGCTAGAAGCGGCTCCTTCTCATTTTTCTGGAAGGCCAGCTCCCCGGTATCCTCCTTCCATGTCATGCCCAGGCACCGATGGATGGTCTGGGCCTCCCTGCCGCACAGCTCCCCCAGCCGCTTGGCCGCCCGGCCCGTGGGGGCCATCAGCAACGCGGCACAGCCCATGCGGTCCAGCATAGCAACGATGCCCCGCACCGATGTGGTCTTGCCAGTACCGGGGCCGCCGGTGAGAAGGACCACCCCCTGCCGGGCTGCCAGCTCCACGGCCCGGCGCTGGGCGGGGGCGTAGGTCAGGCCCTGCTCGGCCTCGATCTGGCTGATGATGGCATCCACCCGGTTGGCGATGTAGTCCGGACGGTCCGCCTGACAGCGGAGCATCCGCTCCAGCTTCTCCGTCACTGCCGCCTCCGCATCGTACAGACGCCGGAGGTAGCAGGCATCCACCTTCGCCACCCGCTCCCACCGGACGGCTCCCCGTCCGATGAGGTCGTCCAGGGCCTCCTCCACCCGGTCCGGCGGGCAGTCGATGAGCTGGGACGCGGCGGCGATCAGCTTGTCCCGGGGCAGAAAGACGTGGCCGTTATTTAAATTGTAGGTCAGCTCGAAGAGGACCGACGCCTCCACCCGCCTGCGGCTGTCCCCGGCCATACCCATGGACAGGGCGATCTCGTCCATGACGGCGAAGTCCACCCCGTACAGCTCGTCCACCAGCAGGTAGGGGTTATCCCGCACCGCGTCCAGAGCCCCGCCGCCGTACCGCCGGTACAGCCGCAGGGCCAGGGTAAGGGGCAGATCGTTGGCGGACAGGAAATCCATCAGCCGCCGCATGCCGGTCTGGTAGCGGTAGCTCTCGCAGATCTCCCGGGCCTTCCGGGGGGTGATGCCCTTGATCTTGGTCAGCTGGTCTGGCTCCTCCAGCGCCTCCAGCGTACGGACGCCGAATTTCTGGACCAGACGGGCGGCGGTGGCCGCGCCGACGCCCTTGACGATGCCGGAGGACAGGTAGCGGAGGATCTCATCCTCGCTGGTGGGCAGATGGCGCTCCACCTGCTCCGCCTGGACCTGATCGCCGTGGACGGGGTGGCTGACCCAGCGGCCGTTGACGATCAGGTCCTCCCCCGGCGCGGCGCAGGGGATGGCTCCCACCACCGTCACCGCCTCGCCGTCAGCGGTGACCAGCCGCAGGACCGTATAGCCGTTTTCCTCGTTCTGGTAAACCACGCCGGCGATGGTCCCGTCTATGGTGCACCGCTCATTCATGGCGATCCTCCCCTTCTCCTTGGTGTATGCAATCAGAATTACCGGCAATATGCGGCGGCGGACCGCCCTACGCGCCGTCCGGCAGGTACTTCCCCACCTCAGCCCGGGCGCACACGCTTACCCAGCGGTACTCCCGGGCCAGGGCCTCCGCCAGCTTCCGGCCCTCTTCGCTCAGGCCGCAGTCCACCAGCAGCGCCCTGCCGGTCAGGCCGCGCTCCCGGCGCAGGGCCTGCAGGGCGCGGACCTGCTCCTCCAGCTGCTCCCCGTCCCCCTGGACAGGCAGCAGGACCGCCAGTTCCCGGCGCACCTCCGGCCCCGCGAACAGCACCGCCCGCACCAGCGTCCACATGATGGACGCCAATCCGACGGACGCCAGCAGCGCCACCAATCCGTCCTGCCATATCTGCATAACTGCCTCCTTCCGCCGCCTCCGCGGCTTCACGATGTTCGTTACGACAGTCTATGCAGCCGCGCTCCCGCTTGACAGTTAAAACAGGCTGGCTACGCCGAAGGTCAGAATGCTGATAACAATCCCCGCGATGAGGATGCCTGCGAAGATGGAGGGGATGGCCTTGCGCAGGGGCATGTCCAGAAACGCCGCCGCCAGAGCCCCCGTCCAGGCCCCCGTCCCCGGCAGGGGGATGGCTACGAAGAGCATCAGGCCCAGGTACTTATACTTCGTCACCCTGCGGCCCTTCAAGTGAGCTTTGCGCTCCAGCTTGTCCACCAGGCGGTTGAGCCGGGGCAGGCGGCGGCGCATCCACTGGAAAATCCGCCGGATATAGACCAGTATGAAGGGCACGGGCAGAATATTCCCGATCACGGCGGCCAGGTATGCCGCCCACACCGGCAGCCCCAGGGTCACCCCGAAGGGAATGCCCCCCCGCAGCTCCACAATGGGGACCATGGAAACCAGAATCGTAAAACAGAACTCGCCAACAGGCCCCTGGGTGAGCCATTGCATGACATCCATGATAACCTTTCCTTTCCGCAGCCCCGCGACGGCGGGGTTAACCATGCAAAAAGGCCCCGGCCCTGGAGCCGGGACCTCAATGGCCCTATTTTACCACATCTGTTCCAAAGCCGCAAGGAATTTCTTGCGGGGCACGGGGGCTTGTTGATTTACAATTCCATTAGAACGGGCCACCTGTTCGAAAAAAATTGTAAGGAGACTGAAAAAATGAAGATCAAAATGATTGGTAAGGCCCATCTGGAGGGCGTAGGTAAGCGGACCGGCAAGGAGTACAACTTCAATCAAGTCCACTACACTGGTCCGGACCGTGGCGTGGAGGGCCTTGCGGCTCTAACTTTGTCCTTGGACCCCTCCCTGATTCCCTATGCCGACATCAAGCTGAACACCGAGTATGAGGTTGATTTCGGCCCCCGCGGCTATATCGTCAGCTTTACGCCCGTGAAGTTTTAAGCCATGCCAACCCCACCAGCCTTTGACCTGTCAGGCCGTTTACATCGTAGGTAACGAAAATGTGAATCTGGTTGAAGTCTTCCTCCCATACGCTGTACCCGCAAGAATCGCTGTAAATGATCGCCGCCACTTCCGCCTGCTTCGGCATTTCCTTCACGTCGATTTCCTCATAGGGGAAAATCCTGAAATATCCGCCGTTCTTCGTGTACAGGCTGGAGCTGGTATCTTCGTCACAGCACAGCCGCTGGGTCTTGTCGCTGCGGTCGCGGTTTACGGGGTTCTTATAGCCGTCCGCCGCGCTGTACCACTCCACCGCGCCCCAGCCGGGCTTCGTAGCCATCCGGTAC
>VSNB01000229.1 GCA_009774055.1 Clostridiales bacterium | reverse complement strand
ATCCACCTTCCTTACTCTCATTATTTTACTCCTTTTCCGTGAGTTGGAGGTGTCTACTTTTTTTGTACCACATCAAAATAGGTCAGCTCCAACAGGTTGCTTTGCAGCATTTCATTTGCAGTCTCCTTTCCGTTTCCGGACAAAAAAAGACCGCAACCGCCTCGCAAAAGGCAATTACGGTCTTCTGTGTCCATTATTTTCTTTTCCAGGCCGTCGCGGTGCGGCGAAAGGGGCAGACTTCGCCCCTCCCTTTTGCCATTCCTCCCTAACTTACTCCGCCCTAACTTACTCCGCCCTAGAATACGCTCCTATTTTATCATCATAGGGCATCGGTGTATAGTTGGAAATTCTCCAAGTAATCCCTGCTCTTATATCCTCAAGGCGTTGTGTATTGGGAAGGGGGCACTCAGCTGCTGTTTTTCAGATTCTTGACAGATCTCCGGATGTACCGTATGATAGAAGAACAACCAATGTGATGGCTGGGGGGGAGCGTATTGAAGCAGAAAATCTATATATCCTGCGATTTGAAAAGCTTCTACGCATCGGTGGAATGCTGTGAGCGGGGCCTCGATCCCATGACCACCAATCTTGTGGTCGCCGATGCCAGCCGCACGGAGAAAACCATCTGCCTGGCTGTTACCCCCTCCCTGAAAGCCTATGGCATTTCCGGCCGGGCGCGGCTGTTTGAGGTGGTACAGCGGGTGAAAGAGGTCAACGCCCATCGGCAGAGCCGAGCCCCGGGCCGAAAGTTCACCGGCGCTTCCTCCGATGATACCATTTTGAAAGCATCGCCGGAATTGGCAGTGGACTACATCGTGGCCCCGCCCCGAATGGCGTTGTATATGGAGCGCAGCACACAGATTTATAGCGTTTATCTGAAGTATATCGCTCCAGAAGATATAATCGCTTACAGCATCGACGAAGTATTCATGGACGTCACCAACTACCTGGATACTTACCGTCTTACCGCCCGGGAGCTGGCCATGAAGATCATCCTGGATGTGCTGGAAACCACGGGTATAACCGCGACAGCGGGCATTGGAACAAACCTGTATCTCGCCAAGGTCGCTATGGACATCGGCGCAAAACGCGTCCCGGCGGACAGAAACGGCGTCCGGATCGCTGAGCTGGATGAAATGAGCTATCGCCGCTCCCTGTGGACGCACCGCCCCCTCACCGATTTCTGGCGGGTAGGCCGGGGATACGCCAAAAAACTGGAGGCAAGCGGATTATATACAATGGGCGATATAGCCCGCTGCTCCGTTGGAAAAACCTCGGATTATTATAATGAAGACCTGCTGTATAAGCTGTTCGGTGTGAATGCGGAGCTTCTCATAGACCATGCCTGGGGCTGGGAACCTACAACGATCGCCGACATTAAAGCGTACAAGCCGGAATCCAACAGCATCGGCTCCGGCCAGGTGCTGCAATATCCGTACACGTTTGACAAGGCCCGGCTGGTGGTCCATGAGATGGCGGATATGCTTGCACTGGAGCTGGTGGATAAAAAGATGGTCACAAATCAGATCGTACTCACCGTTGGATATGACATTGAGAATTTGAAAGGCGAGTCCGTCGGGAAGTCCTATCACGGAGAAATCACCATAGACCGCTACGGCCGCTCTGTGCCGAAGCACGCTCACGGGACGGAAAATATCGGAGAGTACACGTCGTCCACAAGGAAGATCATCCAGGCGGCGCTGGCGCTGTATGACCGGATCATGGACAGGAAGCTGCTGATCCGCAGGATGTACCTGGTGGCAAACCATATCGTAAATGAGACAGACGCGCCGAAACCTGAACAGATGCAGCAGTTGGACCTTTTTACAGATCATGCCGCTGAACAGGCGAAGCAGGAAGCAGAAGCCACTCAGCTCGCAAAGGAAAAGAGTATTCAGAAGGCCATGCTATCCATCAAAAAGAAGTATGGCAAAAACGCCATCCTTAAGGGGATGAATCTTGAAGACGGCGCGACCGCCAAAGATAGAAACGGACGCATAGGAGGACATAAAGCGTGAGTATATGCCGCTGCAAATGGGTCAACATGGGGAATCCTCTGTATATTCAATACCATGACGCCGAATGGGGCGTTCCCCAGCACACAGATCAAATGCTGTTTGAACTGCTGATCCTGGAGGGATTCCAAGCCGGGCTGTCATGGGAGTGCGTACTGAACAAGCGGGAGCGGTTCCGGACGGTCTACGATGGCTTTGACGTGGAAAAGGTCAGCCGCTATGGGGAAGAAAAAATAGCGGAGCTGCTGTCCGATCCAGGCATTATCCGCAACCGGCTGAAGGTGCGGGCCAGTGTGACAAACGCGAAAGCCTTTATGCAGATACAGGAGGAATACGGATCCTTTGACGCCTATATCTGGAGCTTCACGGATGGCAAAACGGTCTGTGAGAGCTATGATACGCGCACGACCTCACCCCTGTCCGATCAGATCTCCAGGGATTTGAAGAAACGGGGAATGAAGTTTGTTGGCTCCACCGTGATCTATTCTTACCTGCAAGCCGTTGGGATTATCAACGGCCACGGGCTGGAGTGCGATCTCTGCGGAAAATCCCGCTGACGGTCTGGAGGAGATCGCTATGGAAAATAATACAGGCCGGAATCCGTATGAGGACATTATCAACCTGCCCCACCATGTTTCGTCTACCCGCCCGAGGATGCCCATGGCTGACAGGGCGGCGCAGTTTTCCTCGTTTCGGGCGCTCTCCGGTTACGGGGACGCCGTAAAGGAAACCGCGCGGCTGACCGGGCAGAGAATAGAGTTGGACGAGAGCACCAAAGCTGTGCTGGACGAAAAGCTGCGGCTGCTGGCGGAGGTGATCGAAGAGCGTCCGGAGGCGGAGATCACTTATTTTCTGCCGGATAAGAAAAAGGCCGGCGGCGAGTATGTCACCGCCGCCGGCCGAGTAAAAAAACTGGATGCTGCCGCGCAGGAGCTTGTTATGGTAAATGGGCAGACGATTCCGATTGCGGACATCGTAGAAGCGGAGAGCAGGCTGTTTCAAACTCTTTTGGGAACGTGAGGGTAACTTTTCATGGAGATACAAAAGACACTTTTTCATTGCAGCCGAGATGGGCTGACGATCCAGGGTACGGAGTACCGTCCGGAGGGGGGGTGCCTGCCGCCCATCATCGTCAGCCATGGATTTATGGCGAATCAAAGTTCAGTCCGGCACTACGCCAAGCGGCTGGCGCAGTGGGGGTTTGCCGCCTACTGCTTCGATTTCTGCGGCGGCGGCCTGTCGAGCAAAAGCGATGGACGCACCACGGATATGACCATTTTCACAGAGCAGGCCGATCTGGAGGCCGTGATAGCCCATGTCCAGTCTCTGCCCTATGTTGATCCCTCCAGGCTAGTCTTGATGGGATGCAGCCAGGGCGGCTTTGTCAGTGCGCTCACTGCGGCAAAGCTGCACAGTCAGATTGCAAAGCTGGCGCTCTTTTATCCCGCGCTGTGCATCCCGGATGACGCCAGGGCAGGAAAAATGATGTTCGCCAAATTTGATCCGGACAACATCCCGGATGTGATCCCATGCGGTCCCATGAAGCTTGGGCGGGACTATGCCGCCAGTGTGCAGAAGATAGATCCGTTTGCCGCCATTGCACCATATCCAGGCCAGGTGTTGATTCTGCATGGCAAAAAGGATTCTATTGTTAATTTTCAGTATGCGGTGAAGGCGGCGGATGCCTACGAAAGCCGCAGAGCGGGGCGATGCACTTTGTATCTGCTGGAGCAGGCGGGACACGGCTTCGGCAAACGGAGCGATGTCCGGGCGCTCACTGAGCTTCAGAATTTTCTTCAGCAGGACATAGGCAGAATTACATAAAAGTGGCCCAGCGCCCTCCAATCGCCGGCGCAGGGCCTTCTCTCACCACTTGCTCAGAATCTTCCCATACATCTGCCGCTTGCCGGTATCATACCGCTGCACCGCCAAAATCACGGTGTCACCCACCATAAAGTCGGCGTCCTCATGCTGATAGGAATAGCTGCACATGCAGACTGTCCCATCCGGCAGGTTGCAAAACACACCGCCTCCATATTTCCCGGCAATGGACGCCTGCCGCCTGCTGCCTACCGGGTGGCGCAGTTCCGCGCCCTCGAAGGGATTGGATTCCGTCTCCTTGACCGAAATCCTCAGCGCGGCGTTGCCGGCATCGTAACTCTTGACAATGCAGTCCGGGATGATAGGCGTCGCGAAGGTCGGGAATCGCTGTGTATCGGAGATCCCGCTGGGTAAGGTTGATGTCGTGTCCGTAACACTCCACCAGGCACCGCCGGGGACCAACGGACAGTACCCGGCACTTGGCCCGCGTACCCTCCCGATGCAGGGCAGGCCGGTGGGAAAAGAAGTACCGCTGGGAGCGCGCCGCCATGCGCCGGGAAGCCACGGCGAAACCGCTCTCCCTGTCCACCTTGATGACGATGAAATCAATCATCGCGCCAACCATATTTTGAAGCACAAAGTCGGGCCGCTCCTGGCCGTCCTCCCACATCTCCGAGGCGGGGATCACGATCCGTACCCGGTAGGGGACCACCACGGCGCAGTACATGGTCTGCCGGTCCAGTGCCCCTGTCTGCCGGTTCCGGACGCTGATGGATAACGGGTCAACGCCAATGATCTTGCCCGTGAGTGCGCTGCGGCCCCGGTAGGAGGCATAGATGGAGTTCCATTCCTGGCGTTCCTCCGCTGTCAGATCCCGATCCAGTTCATTGAAGTTCAGGTCGAAAAATGCCTGCCGGTCGGTTTTCTCCGAGGCAGGTGCAGTCGCCGGTTCGGCCTCCGTCCGCGAGGGCAGCTGCTCCTTCGCAGGAGGCACATTCCACAGCAATTCTTCTTCATCCGGCGGAAGTGGTTCCGCGCCAACAGCTTCTGTTTCCAGGGCAGGGTGCGGCGGAGTTTTCTCCGGAATTGCATCTGCGGCTCCCTCTGCCGGGGTGCCGGCAGGGAAGCCGTCCTGGGAAGCGGTTTCATCCGGAACAGCGGCGGCGTCCACATTTTCGCCGGTCAATCCGCTCTGCTCCATGCCTGTGGCCTGCTCCATACCCTCGGGTTCTGTAGTTTTCTTTCTTGCCATACTGTAGTCC
>VSNB01000228.1 GCA_009774055.1 Clostridiales bacterium | reverse complement strand
AAACTCTTTATTTCTGCCCAGATGCTTACTTTTGCTCTCATCGCCATCCTCATTAGAAGATTTTAAACAGGCTCTTAGTAGAGGTGTTCGTCTTAGTAGAGGTGTTCGCCTTAGTAGAGGTGTTCGTCTTAGTTGAGCTGGTTGACATACCTTTTCCAGATCCAGAATAATCTGTGAACATTCCAACTGCTGCCATAATGCTACCTCCCGTTTATAAATTATCAGCTTGTGAAATCAATGGTCTGGCAATTTTCTTTTACATCTAGCTAATGTCCAAGGAGTAATAGAAAAAAACTCTTCAATCACTAATATTCCATCTAAAAAAAGACGAAATATCCAAGTTCCAGATGACGCTATTGGTGGAATGTCGTCTAATCTTATCCAAAACATTGCAGAAACAAATTCTTCATCAGTTGCGCATATTCCACTTTCTGAGTATTCAAAGAGAACCTCTCCAGGTAAATACCACGCAACAGTTATCCCATGGACTCCAGTAATGTTTGTACAACGAATAGTCACAATAATTCTAGGATCAATAACATTTGAATAAGATTTAATGTAAGAGTTGTGCGTATTTTGAGTTAATTGGCAATCAGCAAGCGTGATATGATATGGGTGCGGATTAAATAACTGCCTTCCAAATTCATCAATAATAAGTAAAGACCACAATTCTTCGTTTTCATCGTATTCAAACAAATTATTATAAGGATCAAAAACAGGTAATTCCTCGTTAATAAGAAATTTATATAAATGCTCGCCAGGGGATAATTGAATTTCACATGTCCAAATATCCCCTTGTAACTGCATATTGAACGGATTAGTGAAATGCGATCCGATAACATGGACCGATTTAACAGTCATTGTACTATTTGGTATAGCATAACGTAGTAATACATTCAATAATATCTTTCCCCTTTAGTTACTTAGAAAACATTCAGACAATAGTTATTAGACCATCAGTTGATTTTATCAAAATGGAGGCGCTGAAAAATGGCACTTGCCTCCTGGTATGAAAGGCTGTTTGAAAATAGTACAACGCTACTCAATCCACAGCCCTCAATTTTTCTCAAAAAGCCATACTCTGTTCCTAATTCTCCAGGAAATTCAAAGCAGTAAAAGGACGGGTCATGCTCTGGGGCTGCTTCTATAAGGAAAACGCCCTCATAGGAAAGGACCTTCGCAATGTATTCGTCGAATTCCCCGTTAACAAAAAACAAACCGCTCATTAATTCTGTTTCACCCTTTCGAATGGAAAAGGAATTATTTTCTATATCTTCAAAAGATAAACGTTCTCCATCAACGATATCCAGTCCAATCTTTACCGCATCCCCGTTGTCAATAAAAATTTCCATAGACATGTATGTAGCGCAGGCGGTAAGTCCTGACGTCAGGAGCAGGAGCATCAGAAAAAATCTACACCGATTTTGCAGCATACAAGCCGCCTCCCATTTCAAAAACATAATATGACAGATCCTGCAAAAAATCCGCTTGCCAATCTACACACGCTGAGAGACTGAACAGGTTCCTAGTCCAGCTTCGTAATCTGAATCCGGCGGACCCTGTCCAGGGCCTCCGCTTCCGGGGCGCCGCCGGGAAAATAGAACGCCGCCCCGGAGGGAGAACCCTCGACTCCCGTGAAAAAGGCATATTCCCCGCCCTCCGCCTCCGGAGCCAGCAGCAGGGACCCGGGGGGCTCCTCCAGATGCTCCACAATACGGTACCCCTCGGCGGCAAGGCCCCGCTCCTCCAGCTCCGCATAGTCCTCCGCGGTAAACCACCCCTCCAGTATAGGTGTCCCGTCCCGGAGGACGGTGATGACGCCATCCTCCGCTTCCATCTCATAGAGGCCGTAACCGGAGGTATCCACCCGTACGCGGACCCTCTCGTCCCCCACGGTAAAGGTACGGCTTTCAAAGCCCCACAGCTTCCAGTGGAGACGGAACTCCCCCTCCGTTTGGCACCCGGCCAGGAGAAGCAGGCACAGGAGCATCGCCGGATAACGGATGCCGCGCATTCCGGTCACTTCCCTTCTATTCCGCCATCATCAGCATGGTGAATTCCTCGTACGCCCCATCCCGCCAGACCTGGACGGGGACCACGTCTCCCACCCGGAGATCCCGGCGGAGGTTCAGAAGCTGCTGATAGCTGACGATATCCTGTCCGCAGAAGGAAGTCAGGTAGTCCCCGGGGAGAATCCCCGCCCGGTCCGCGCTGAGGCCCGGGGTCACGCCGTCGATGAGCAGGCCCGACCGGCCGTCGGGCATAGCCTCGGGGATGCGGTTGATGGTGACGCCCAGCACCGGCTGGGGCTGGATCTTCCCGAACTCAATGAGCTCGTTGACCCACCGCAGGGCCAGGCTGGAGGGGATGGCGAAGCCCAGGCCCTCGATGGTGTCGTATTCGCTCATCATCTTGATGGTGTTGATGCCGATGACCTGGCCGTACTGGTTGATGAGGGGCCCGCCGGAGTTGCCGCTGTTGAGGGCGGCGGTGGTCTGGATGAGGGTCATTTTCACCCCGTCCACGTCCACGTCCCGGTTGATGGCGGAGACAATGCCGTCGGTGAGGGTGTTGCGCAGCTCCACCCCCAGGGGGTTGCCGATGGCGTAGACCGGGTCCCCCACCTGGAGGTCGTCGGAGACGCCGAAGGCGGCGGCGGGGAGGCCCTCCGCCTCCACCTTCAGCACCGCCAGGTCCGCGTCCTCGTCATAGCCCACCACCCGGGCCTCGTACTCCGCGTCCACGCCGTACCCGTCGGTGACCCAGACCTTGCAGCGGCTGCACCCGGCAATGACGTGGCAGTTGGTGAGGATGTAGCCGTCCTGGGAGAAGATGATGCCGGTGCCCACACTGCCGTAGAGCTGCTGCTGGCCCAGCACCGCTACCACAGAGGGGGTCGCCTTGTCGTAAACCTCCTTCAGGGTCAGGACCGGCAGGTCCCCGGCGGGGGACAGGGACAGGCGGGTGTCGCCGCCGGTGGGATAGGCGGGGATGGTGATGGAGGTGTCCTCCGGCTCTTCAGGCTCCCAGTAAAATCCGCCCCGGGGCGGAACGCCGTCCTCGGTGCCCGGGAAATCCCGGACGTCCCCGGGGAGGCGGAGGCCGTGGCGGACCACGTACCAGAGCCCCGCGCCCATCGCGGCCATCATAGCGAGAACGAGCAGGACAGCCAGGGCAATCAACAGGCGCTTCCGCCGCCGGGAGCGCCTGTTGTTCTGGGGGGCGACGACCGGAGGCGGGACTGCCGCCGGCAGGGCCATGCAGGCCGGCAGGGGCCGCTGGTAGCACAGAGTCACAGGCTCCGGCTCAGGGGCCGGGGGCTGGCGGTAGGTCAAAACGACCTCCGACGGTTCCTCCAGGAAACAGGGCCGGGGGCCCCTCCATAATTCTTCCATTCTAAAACTTCCTCACACAGATTTAGGATTTTCCTCCCCCGCCAGCTGGACGGTAAAGGAGAAGGTGGTCACGCCGTTTTCGCTTTCGGCGGTGATTTTTTCATGGTGCTGCTCCAGGATGGTGCGGACAATATAGAGGCCCAGGCCCACACCGTCCTTGTCCTCGCTGCGGGAGCGGTCGGACTTGTGGAACCGCTCGAACAGCAGGGGCAGCTCCTCCGGTGGAATAGTGGGGCCGGTATTCTGGACGGTGACAATCGCCTTACCCCCCTGCCGGGCCAGGCCCAGGAAGAGGGTACTGCCCTGGGCGGCGAACTTGGCGGCGTTTTCCAGCAGATTATAGACCACCTGGGTCAGAAGGTCGTTGTCCCCCAGGACCATGACCGGGTCCTCGGGGATGTCCACGTCCACGTCCAGGCCCCGGCTGGTGATCTTTTTCTCCATGCTCACCAGCACCCGGCGCATGGACTCGGAGAGGTCGAAGGGGGTCTTCTGCTTGATGAGATCCAGACTCTGCAGCTGGCTCACGTCCAGCATCCGGCGGACCAGCCGGGCCAGCCGGCGGCTTTCGCCGGAGATAATGGTCAGATACTGCCGCTCCTCCGACCGGGAGATCACCCCGTCCAGGATGCCGTCGGCGTAGCCGGCGATGGTGGTCATGGGGGTTTTCAGCTCGTGGGAAATATTGGCGATGAACTCCCGCCGCTGCTGCTCCGTTTTTTGAAGGGAGTCCGCCATGGCGTTGAAGGATTCGATGAGCTCGCCGATCTCGTCCTCCCTGCCGGCGTTGTGGACCCGGGCGTCGAAATTGCCCTCGGCGAACTTCCGGGCGGCGGAGGCCATGTCCCGGATGGGCTTGGTCTGCTGCATGGCGGTGGTGGCCGAGGCCACGAAGGCGATGAGCAGCACCGTCACGGCGGTCATGCCGAAAATCCCCAGGAAAGCCCGCCACATTTCCGTCATAGCGTTGGGCTCCGCGATCGCCAGGACGGGGCCGATGGTCACCGCCCCCTCGGTGCGGGCAGGGATGGCCACCACCGCCCTGGGCTTTTCATAGAAGCCCAGGGTGGATACGCCCGTATACACCTCCCCCTTGGCCAGCTTCCGGCCCAGGGCCAGGGGGAGGGTGATCTCCTGGTTATCCAGCTCGGCGCTGATGCCCAGGAATTCGCCCCGCTGGGGAATCCAGATGAGGAAGTCCGTGCCGCTCATCTGCTGGGCTACGCCCACCATGGAGCGCAGGTCCTCCTGCTGGGCCAGCCAGCTGCTGGATTTGACGTAGGCGTCCAGGGCCATCTGGGCGATGATCTCCGCCCGGTCCCGGAGTTCGCTGCGCTTTTCCGTCATAATATAGCTGTAGGTCAGGGAAAAAAAGGACGCCCCCAGCAGGATCAGCGTCAGCGCCACCATGCCTACGGTGACGGTGAAGGTCCGCCAGTAGATGCCCTTAAATCTTTTCATCTATGAAGTCTCCTTCTCTGCCGCCCTTCGGGCGGCACGGGGGTTGATTTGCGGCCCTGCGGGCCGCTCCGCTTTTTTATTCTATTTCTTTATTTATTTCATCTTCGCCGCCTCCGGCGGCGAACGGGAGAAGTTTCTTATCGCAACCCCGGGACCTGCGCGGCCCCGGACTCCGCGCCTACTTTTGGCCCGCGCCAAAAGTAGGCAAAAACGCGCTTGAACCTACGGTTCAAGACTCCCTAGACGGGCAGGCGCGTGCGCGCCTTTGCCCT
>VSNB01000227.1 GCA_009774055.1 Clostridiales bacterium | reverse complement strand
TTCGTCTGGCTGCGTCAGAAACTCTTGAAATCCGTCAGGATTCCTGCGAGTTTCTTCCTTGCCAGACAAAAAATTTTTCTCGCCAATCTGCATACCGTCACCTATTGGTACAGCTTCTGAAATACGTCCAGTATTCCCGCGATTTTCTGCCTTGCAGGGCGGCAAAATCCCTCGCCCATCCAGCATTCCCCGCCTGTGAATACAGGTTCTAAAACGAAGCAGTCAGGTGAACCTAAATGAAGGATTATTTCAATATCTCCCTGGACGGCAGCCAGCTCCAATCCATCAGCAGCATCGGCCTGGCCCATCTGGGGGACGCGGTGTATGAGCTGCTGGTCCGCTCCTGGCTCTGCGCCCACGGCAGGGCCACCGGGAAGGGGCTCCATCGGGCGGCGGTGGAGCTGGTGAAGGCCCCCGCCCAGGCCCAGCGGGCGGAAAAAATCCTCCCCCTGCTGACGGAGGAGGAGCTGGCGGTGTACAAACGGGGCCGCAACGCCCACGTCCACACCATCCCCCATAACGCCAGCCGGGCGGACTATCTGAAGGCCACCGCCCTGGAGTGCCTGCTGGGATGGCTGTACCTGCGGGGGGAGAAGGATCGGATCAACCGGCTGTTCGCCGTGATGATGGAGGAGGATGGAGATGCCGCTTGACGCCGTATGCTTATCGGGCGTAGTGAAGGAGCTGCGGGAGAGCCTTCTGGGCCTGCGGGTGGAGAAGGTCCAGCAGCCCGCCCGGGACCAGGTGGTCCTTACCCTGCGGGGGAACAAAAAACTGCTCCTCTGCGCCGGGGCCAGCCAGGCCCGGGTCCACCTCACCTCCGCCGTCCGGGAGAACCCGGCCTCGCCCCCCATGTTCTGCATGCTGCTGCGCAAGCACCTTACCGGCGGGCGGCTCGCCGCCATCGACCAGCCCGCTCTGGAGCGGGCGGTGATTCTCACCCTGGATATTGTGGACGAGCTGGGGGAACCGGGACAGCGGAAGCTGGCAGCGGAGTGCATGGGCCGGTATTCCAATCTGATCCTCCTGGACGGGGAGGACCGGATCATCGACTGCCTCAGGCGGGTGGACATGGAAATGAGCGAGCGGCGGCAGGTGCTGCCGGGGCTCTTCTACCGCCTGCCCCCCGCCCAGGAGAAGGCGGACCCCCTGGCCATAGAGCCGGAGGGGTTCGCCAGGATGCTGGACCAGGCCAACCCGGACCGGGAAGCCAGCGGGTTCCTGCTGGACAGCTTTTTCGGCCTGTCGCCCCTGGTGTGCCGGGAGCTGGCGGACCGGGCCGGCGGGGACGGCCCCGCGGGGGACCGCTCCGGCGCCCTCCGGGAGGCGTTCTTCGCCTGGCAGGAGCAGGTGAAGGCCGGGGCGTTTCAGCCCTGTATGCTCTCGAAGGAGGGGAAGCCGTCGGACTACTCCTACCTCCCTATCCGCCAGTACGGCGGCGCTATGGAGCTCCAGATGTGGGAGGCGTTCTCCCCCATGCTGGACGCCTTCTATGAAACCCGGGAGCAGCTGGAGCGGGTCCGCCAGCGGGGGCAGGACCTCCACCGGGCCGCCGCCAACGCCCGGGACCGCGCCAAGCGGAAGCTGGCCCTCCAGGAGAAGGAGTACGCCCAGACCCAGGACCGGGACCGCCTGCGGATTTGCGGCGAGCTGATCACCGCCAACCTCTACCGCATGGAGCGGGGCCAGTCCCTCCTCCGGGCCCAGAACTATTACGATCCGGCGGGCGGGGCCCTCGACATCCCCCTGGACCCCCTGCTGACCCCCCAGCAGAACGCGGCAAAATATTTCAAGCAGTACAACAAGGCCAAGACGGCGGAAACCTGCCTGCGGGAGCAGATGTCCATCGCCCGGCGGGAGCGGGACTGGCTGGAGAGCGTCCTGGACGAGCTGACCAGGGCGGAGACGGAGCAGGACTTCCTGGACATCCGCCGGGAGCTCCAGGAGGCGGGGTATCTGAAGGGGGCTGCGCCGGGGAAGAAGGCCCCCCGCCGGGGGCCCAGCCGTCCAAGGGCCTTCCGCTCCAGCGGCGGGTTCCGGATTCTGGTGGGGCGGAGCAACACCCAGAACGACCAGCTGGTCCGGGAGGCGTTCAAATCGGACTACTGGTTCCACACCCAGCGGATTCACGGGTCCCACGTCATCCTCTGCACCGAGGGACAGACGCCGGACCGGCAGTCCATGACCGAGGCGGCCGCGCTGGCGGCCTGGTTCTCCCAGGGCCGGGAGGGAGGCCAGGTGGCGGTGGACTATACCCAGGTCCGCAACGTGAAGAAGCCCAACGGCGCCCGGCCGGGGATGGTGGTGTACGATCCCTATCAGACGGCCTACGTGACGCCCTCCGAAGAGCTGGTGAAGAAGCTGTCGGAGAAGGCGGCCAACGGGCCGCAGTAGCGTTTTCCAAGCAGACTGTCAAAAAAGCCCTCCGCAGGAGTTTTCGCCAAAGGCGAAAATAAATTTGAATCACTTTTTCGGCGGCATGTACGTCGAAAAAGTACTTTGCGGGCCGAACTCGGCCCGATCCCTTTTCTCAAAAAAGATGCGGAGCATCTTTTTTGACACGCAGGAGCACAAAAGAGCCTCTGATCCGGACCTCCATGAAATTCCGGCGGAAGCGGGCCCGTTTCCGGTTGACAAAATCTCTTCTTCTCATTATAATGTGGGAGAAAATGCACGAGAAAGGAATTTCCTTCCATGAATGACCTCCATGTCTCCCCCGCCGTCCGCTACGTGGGCGCGGACGATACCTCCATCGACCTCTTTGAGAGCCAGTACCCCGTGCCCCACGGGGTATCCTACAACTCATACGTCATCCTGGACGAGAAAACCGCCGTTCTGGACACCGTGGACCGCCGGGCCACGGCGGAGTGGCTGGACCGCGTGGCGGAGCAGCTCTCCGGCCGGAAGCCCGACTACCTGGTCCTCCACCACCTGGAGCCCGACCACGCCGGCAGCGCGGGCGCGTTTCTGGAGAAATACCCGGATGTGACGGTGGTGGGCAACGCCAAAACCTTCACCATGCTGTCCAAATACTACGCCTACGACGGCTCCCGCACCGTCACCGTCAAGGAGGGGGATACCCTCTCCCTGGGCGGGCACGTCCTGACCTTCGTCATGGCCCCCATGGTCCACTGGCCGGAGGTTATGGTGAGCTATGAGTCCAGCGAGAAGATCCTCTTCTCCGCCGACGGCTTCGGCACCTTCGGCGCGCTGTCCGCCAACCGGCCCTGGATCGAGGGGGCGGCCCGGTATTACTTCAACATCGTGGGCAAGTACGGCGCGTCCGTCCAGGCCCTTCTGAAGAAGGCCGCCGGGCTGGACATCCAGACCATCTGCCCTCTCCACGGTCCCGTTCTGCGGGAGGACCTGGGGTACTATGTCGGCAAGTACGACCAGTGGAGCCGCTACGAGCCCGAGGAGCCCGGCGCGGTCCTGGTGGCCTACGCCTCCATCCACGGCAACACCGCCCAGGCCGCCAGGAAGATGGCGGAAATCCTGGAGAAAAAGGGATGCGCCAAGGTCATAACCATGGACCTGTGCCGGGAGGACCAGGCCGCCGCGGTAGAGCACGCCTTCCGCTGCGGCAGGCTGGCCCTTCTCAGCCCCACCTATGACGGCGGCCTGTTCCCCGCCATGGACCATTTCATGGCCCATCTCCGGGACAAGACCTGGCGCAGCCGCCGGGTGGCTGTCATCGAGAACGGCTCCTGGGCCCCCGCCGCCGCCAAGGTCATGCGCGGCTATCTGGAGGCTATGAAGGACGTCTCCATCTGCGAAACCGTCCATACGATCCAGGGCGCGGTGAAGGACGTTGACGTCGCCGCCATGGAAAAGATCGCGGACGAGCTGCTGGCGTAAAATAAGGGCGTGGAACGATGTTCCGCGCCCGCTTTGCTTGATTCCGGAGAAGGAGGGCCCTTAGTGAAACACTTTACATATTTCCTGTTTGAGAACTTCGACCCGGACCGGGAGGCGGACCATCCCGGCAACCCCCGCCGGATTCTGGCGGCTCCGGCGGACGCCCTTCTGTCCCGGGCGGCGGAATTCCCGCCGCTGGCCTGCCCCGCCGCTCTGCTGCGGGAGGAATTCGGCGGGGAGGCGGTGGACCGCCTGACGGATGCCGGGGCCCTGCGGGAGGCGGACGGGGTCCTGGCCTATGACACCCCGGTGTTCCTGGCGGAGGACGCGCCCATCCTGGAACGCTTCTCCGCCGACGCCGCGGCCCCGCTGGCGGACCGGCTGTGGACAATCCGGGAGAAGCTGTGGGACGCCGCCGGAGCGGTCCGGAACGGCTTCGGCCCCGAGCGGAACCTGTACCACATCCTCTGCGGCATGATTTTCGACGGCCGCTTCTTCGACTGGCTGGACCGGCGGCAGGCCGTCGCCGTCTCCCGGCTCCACCCGGGCGGGCTGGACTACCTGTCGGTGATCTATGAGGCGTGCCCCGCGCTGCAGAAATTCTCCGATGGAATGCTGTGCTCCTACAACCGCCTGACGGACGGCGAAACGTCCCTGGAATCCTTCGGCGACGCGGACGGGGACCGGTTCGACCTCTATCGCTGCTTCCGGCTGCGGGAGCAGGGCCCTCTGCCGGAGCGGTTCAAGGAGGCGGGACGCCTGCTGGACAGGCTTCCCAAGGGAGAGGAGCGGCAAGCCCTCCTGTCGGCGGCCCGCGGCCTCCTCCAGGGCAGGCCCTGCCGGGAGGACTGCCGCGCCGTATTGGAGCTGTTCGGCTATGCAGAGGGCGGGCGAATCTGCGTGCCGGCGTTCGCTCCGGCGGACGGTCCCGCCGTGGACCGTCTGGCGGAGCTGGTGGAGGACTGCCTCTGCGAGGCGGTGGAGCGTACCCTGCGGGAGGCTCAGCTGCGCCTGCCCCTCACCGCCGTGCGCCACGGCGTCCCGCCCAAGGAGATCGCCAACGAGCTGTACCATATCCTCTTCGGCGGAATCAACGAGGCGGCGGTGCGGCGGGGGCTTGTATCCGCGCCTCCCCGCAGAGAGGGCGGGGGCCGGTATTTCCAGTGCGTCCGGCTGCAGTAGGCGTTTCTATGAAAAAAAGCCCTCCCCGGGAGTTTTCGGCGGCATGCACAATTGAATTCTGCACGACCGCCCGATGCGGTCGTTGCAGAAT
>VSNB01000226.1 GCA_009774055.1 Clostridiales bacterium | reverse complement strand
ACCCCTCTCTATTCGGCGGCAGCGTCTTATGTGAATAAGAGACCGGTGGTGTCCTGGGGGATGGGGGGCAGGGCGTCCACGCCGATGGAAATGCTCTTCATCCGCTGGTCCACGTACTTGGTGCCGTGGATGATGGCGTCCACGATGGCGGTGAGCTCGTCGCCCAGGAAGACGGAGAGGATGGCCGGCGGGGCCTCCTGGGCCCCCAGCCGGTGGTCGTTGCCGGGGTTTGCCACGGAGCAGCGCAGCAGGTCCTGGTACTCGTCCACGCCCTTGATGAAGGCCGCCAGGAACAGGAGGAACCGGGCGTTCTGGCTGGGGGTGGAGCCGGGCTTGAAGAGGTTGTGGCCCGTGTCGGTGGAGAGGGACCAGTTGTCGTGCTTCCCGGAGCCGTTGACCCCGGCGAAGGGCTTTTCATGGAGCAGGCAGACCATGTTGTGCCTCCCGGCCACCTTCTTCATGATCTCCATGGTCAGCTGGTTGTGGTCGCAGGCGGTGTTGGCGTCGTTGTAGATGGGGGCCAGCTCGTGCTGGGCGGGGGCCACCTCGTTGTGCTTGGTCTTGGCCAGGATGCCCAGCTTCCACAGCTCCTCGTCCAGCTCCTGCATAAAGGCGGCTACCCGGGGCTTGATGGTGCCGAAGTAGTGGTCCTCCAGCTCCTGGCCCTTGGGGGGCTTGGCCCCGAAGAGGGTCCGGCCGGTGAGGACCAGGTCCTCCCGCTGGTTGAACACGTCCTTGTCGATGAGGAAGTACTCCTGCTCGGGGCCCACCTGGCTGATGACCTTCTTCACGTCCGTGTCCCCAAAGAGCTTCAGCACCCGCACCGCCTGGCGGCTGAGCTCGTCCATGGAGCGGAGCAGGGGAGTCTTTTTATCCAGGGCCTGGCCGCTGTAGGAGCAGAAAATGGTGGGGATGCAGAGGCTGCCGTCCTTGATGAAGGCGAAGGAGGTGGGGTCCCAGGCGGTGTAGCCCCGGGCCTCGAAGGTGGCCCGGAGGCCCCCGGAGGGGAAGGAGGAGGCGTCGGGCTCCCCCCGGACCAGCTCCTTGCCGGAAAAGCCCATGAGCACCTGGCTGGGCGTCTCGGGGGTGATGAAGCTGTCGTGCTTCTCGGCGGTGACGCCGGTCATGGGCTGGAACCAGTGGGTGTAGTGGGTGGCCCCGTGGTCCATGGCCCAGTTCTTCATTTCCGCCGCCATTTCGTGGGCGGTTTCCAGGGAGAGGGGGGCGCCATCCTCCACGCACTTTTTCCACGCCCGATAGCAGGTGGCGGAGAGGCGCTGCTTCATCACGTTTTCGTTGAACACCAGGCTGCCGAACAGCTCGGTCACTTTTTCCTTGGACATCGTAAAGCTCCTTGTACAAAGATGGGCGTATCTTACCCCCGCATTGTTTTTTTGTCAAGCTGAAAATTTTTGCGGGGCGGCTGAAAATTTCTCCGTATTTTTGTCGATTTCCGCTCAAGGAGCCGTTTGTCCGCCGGTTGGGAACATATTTTGCCCTGTTTGACGGCCTCCGGCGGCGGCGGGCCGGCGGTAACAAAATACCGGCTGTCCGGAACGCCGGATTTGTAGGATGCTCCGATTTTTGATTTTGGCCCTCCGAAAAGAAAATTTTTGCCGCCGGGGCGGCGGGGCGCTTGTCCTTCGGGGAATTTTATAGTATACTGAGCATACTCGGTATATTCAGTTCAGCGAAATGCAGATACTACGGCGGAGGGCCTGCGGTGGAGAGAGGCCCGCCCGGAAACAGGAGGTATCCCTATGCCTTTTGTCAAAAAAACTGCGAGCCCGGCGGAAGAACGCCGCCGGGCGGAAAAAACGCAGGTATGGCTGTCCCCCGTGCGCCGGATTGAACGTCTGGCGGCAGAGGAGCGGATCTGCGCCATGACCTTTGACGACGGCCCGTGCCGTCTGCCGGCCTGCCCGGACCGCTTCCGGGGGAAGCCGCTGACCCTGGTCCTGGCGGAGCTGCTGGAGCGGTACGGGGCCCGGGGAACCTTCCTGGTGGTGGGAGACACCTCCGGCGGCTACCCGGACAAGCCGGGAAAGCCCGGCTCGCCGTTCTGGAACGGCACAGCCTATGACCACTTCCCGGATTTCGGCCGGGATGACCAGGGCGGCGCGGCCAACTGCCCGGAGCTGATATCCCGCCTGCTGGCCGGGGGCCATGAGATTGCCAGCCACGGCTACGCCCACCGGCTGTTCGGCCGGAAGGCCCTGCTCCACGGCGGGCGGAGATGCCTGCCGGACCTGGAAGCGGCGGAGGCGGACCTCCGGCTGCTGCACAAGACCGTGGAGGACGGCTGGGGCTATCCCATGCGGCTGTGCCGTCCGCCCCGCGGGGAGGACGGCATGAAGGGCGGCTTTACCAGCTATGACGTCTTCGCCCTTATGGGGTACCAGTACCTGTCCGCCGGATTCGACGGCGCCTGCCGCCTGCCCGGAAGGAGCTATCAGGCGGAAGTGGAGGCCGCCTGGCGGCCTATGGAGCGGCTGTTGCTGGAGGACCCGGACGCCTTCCGTGGACAGGTCATCGCCCTGAAGGACGGCTGCAACATGGCCCGCCGGACCCCGGTGGCCGACGCGCTGGAGCGGCAGCTGCGGCTGCTGACGGACCACGGGTACAAAGTGGTGACGGCCTCGGAGCTCCTGGAGCGGGCCCCCTTCCGGGACGCGGCGGCGGAGAGCCGGACGGGCCGCGACGCCCGGAGGCTTCTGCGCATGGGCTGGTGCGTGGCGTACCAGGACAACGCCCTGCGGCCCGAGCGGACGCTGACCCGGGGGGAGCTGGCCATGATGGCTTTCGGCTGGGAGACGGTCCGGCGGCGAATTGAGCTGGTGCGCTCCGGGCGGGCCCCCTTCCGGGACATGGCCCCCAGGGACCCCTATGCGGCGGCGGCGGTCCTGGCGGTGGAAACCGGGGCCATGGCCGCGCCGGAAGGCCGGTTCCGTCCGGACGACGCCGTGACGCCGGTGGAGGTGGCGCAGTTCTGCGCCACCCGGCTGGGACGCACGCCGCCTCTGGGAGATTGGGAGAGGATCAGCCGCGGGGCGTTTTTCTCCCTGATTGCAGAGCTGATGCCGTAAGGGCGGCGCTTACCCTTCGTCCGGCAGGTCGAGAATATACCGCTCGTAGGCGTTGATGATCGTGGTATCGCCCCGCTGGAGAATGCGGGGGCGCTGGGCGCCGTAGTTCAGGTGCACGTGCCCGTGGACCAGGTATTTTGGCTTATATTTGTCCAGGAAGGGCACCAGGCATTCGAATCCGCGGTGGGCGTAATCCTCCCCGTCCCCGTAGCCCTGGGCGGGGGAGTGGGTGACGACGATGTCCACGCCGCCCGCCCGCCAGAGCTGGAACCACAGCCGCCGCATCCGCCGCTCCATCTGCCGCTCGGTGTACTGGTGGGGGCCGCCGCTGTAGACCGGCGTGCCCCCCAGGCCCAGAATCCGGAGGCCGCCCACCGTCACCAGCTTGTCCTCGATGCAGTCGCACCCCTCCGGGGGGCGCCGGTCATAGGTCTGATCGTGGTTGCCGTGGACGTACAGCACCCGGGCGCGGCCCATGGTCACCAGAAAGCTCAGATACTGCGACTTCAGATCGCCGCAGGCAAGAATCAGGTCAATGTCCGACAGGCGGCCCGGCTGGTAGTAATCCCAGTAGTAGGGGCTCTCCTTGTCGGATACCAGCAGGATCTTCACAGCACCGGGCCCTCCTTCTCCGGGGGGATCTGGTCCCGGTAGACTCCCTGGAGGCGGGCGATGGACCGGGCCATGGGCAGGAGCTGGTCAAAGGCGGGGATGGACCCCTCCACGCAGTCGCACAGCCAGTCCATGTGCAGCACCTCCTCCGGGGAGAAGTACTTTTCCCCGTCGCTGCGGAGCTGGCCGTCCTGGGAGTGGATGGGCCGGCGGAAGGGCTCGATGGAGCCGTCCACCACCCCCCGGCGGAGGATCTGCACCAGCTGGGCCACTCCGGCGGGCAGCTTCTGGCTCAGGAGTACGTCTACCGTCCGGCTGCTCATGCCCCACCAGTAGTTTACCGCCCGTTCATCGTCCTGGACGTTCAGTTCGTCCCAGCCGCCGCTGAAGATGCTGCGGATCAGCTTGACGTAGAAATTGCCCCAGTGCCAGTAGGGGGAGGCCAGGGACAGCAGGGTGCCGTCGGGGTTCACCTGGCACAGGCCCCAGGGCTCCAGGACCCGGTCCGGGGCGGGGACGTCCCGGTTGGAGATCACGTCCACCCCCTCCGCCGCCAGGGCGGCCACCGCGTCCTCCTCCACGCAGGACCAGCGCAGCTGGATCCGGGACCGGGGGTTGGTGAGCCGGCTGCCCAGGGCGAAGGCATTGATGGAAGCGGGCACGCCGAAAATGGGGTTGGAGGCCACATAGCCGATCCGTCCGTCCCGGCTCATGGCCCCGGCGATGGCTCCGGTGATAAACTTGCCCTCGTAGATGCGGCTGTAATAGGTCCGCACCCCCGCATAGGGCATGGACGCGGAGCAGTTGAGGATCCGGACCCCGGGATACTTGGCCGCCGCCTTCCGGCAGGCGCCGATCAATGGCGGGGTGGTGGCAAAGATCACCTGGGCCCCCGCGGCGGCGGCCTTCTCCATGGCCTCCGCCGCCGCCTCGCCGGGGTGGACGTCGTTGTATACCCGGACGGACACCTTCGCCCCCATGACCGCCTCCAGGTACTGCCGCCCCAGGTCGTGGGCCCGAATCCAATCGCTGGCGTCCGGACTGCCCTCGTTGATGAACACCACGTTCAGGTGGTCCGGGAACACCGCGTGGAGCAGGCGGCCGAAGATGCCGGGGGCGGCGGGCTCGCCGTCGTCCTCCTTTTTCTGCTCCTCCGTCTCCGTGCTGACGGAGATGGGCTCCGGGGCGGACAGGAGCTTCATATCGGGCCGCACCGCCGCCACGGACTTGGCCAGCTCCGCCGCGCTGAGGCTCCACAGCTGCTCGAATTTATACACCCGCAGCCACACCAGCAGGGCGTCCGCCGGCGTGACGTCCAGCTCCTCGCCGCCCTGCTTCCGGAGGGCGTCCCGGAAGTAGGTGAACCCTGCCACTAAATGCTGCCTCTCCTCCGCCGTCCATACGTGGTCCGGCTCGAACCCCAGGGCCGCCTGGAGCTTGGCGAACCGGC
>VSNB01000225.1 GCA_009774055.1 Clostridiales bacterium | reverse complement strand
TTACAACATTGCCCTGATAAGGTCTCCGCTTTCTTTCAACATAGCCAGATTTCCTATGTTCTAATTCGGGAGTAATAAAAAACGCCGGCTATGCGCCCAGCGTACAGGCAGGCTTCGCCGCAAGGAACGTGGTCGCCGGCGACCCGGATACGGCGAAGGTCATCTTCTCCGCCCACTATGACACCTGCGCCGTGCTGCCCATCCCCAATTTCATCACACCACGGAATATGTTCTTCTATATCTGCTATCAGCTGCTGATGATCGCCCCGCTGTTTCTTGTGATAGCGGCGGCGGAGGCTGTCCTCCTCGCCGTGATCGTGAAACTGCAATCCCCGGAGCTTCTGCTGCTGATGCCCGTCACATCCATTGCCCTATGCGCGTTTTTCGTCTGGTGGATCATCGACGGTCCTGCTAACAAGCATACCGCCAACGACAATACCAGCGGCGTCATCACGCTGCTGGAAGCGGCCCTCTCCATGCCGGATGAGGACCGGAAACAGGTCTGCTTCGTGTTCTTCGACAACGAGGAAAAGGGCATGTTCGGCTCCGCCGCGTTTACGAAAGCCCACAGGAAGGCAAAGAAGGAAACGCTGAACATCAATTTCGACTGTGTCTCCGATGGGAATTTCATTCAGTTCTTCCCAGGCAGGAAACTGAAAACGGACGAGGATATTCTGGCGCGCATCGAAGCGGCTTTCCCAGGAAATACGGAAAAGCGGATCGAAGTGGTCCGGGGCTTCGGCTTCTATCCCTCGGACAACGCCTTATTTGAAAAGGGTGTGGGCGTCTGCGCGCTGAGGCGCAGAAAGATCGTCGGCTACTACATGGACCGCATCCACACCCATCGGGACACGGTGCTGGAGGAGGAAAACATCGAGCTGCTGCGCCGGGGCGCGCTGGCCCTGGCGGCAGGTTGCAAGGAGGAGGCAGTATCATGAAATACGAATGGCTGGACGCCTTTCTGCTGGCTCTGCCCGGCGTGGAGCAGGATTTCAAGCTGGAATGGGGTTGGGAGCGGTACATGATCCGGGGCAAGCTCTTCGCCGCCGTATGCTCGCCGGAGGGCATGAAGGACGAATCCTACAACGGCCACACCCTGGTAAATTTGAAATGCGAGCCCCGCCTGGCGGAGCTGTATCGGGCGGAGTACCCGGAGGTACTGCCGGGCTTCTACTGCGACAAGAGGAACTGGAACGCCGTTCTGCTGGACGGCACCCTGCCGGACGACCTGCTGCGGGAAATGTGCCGCCAGTCCTACGACCTGGTGCTGGCGAAGCTGCCAAAATATGTGCAGAAGGAGATCGCCGGAGAAAAAAACAGTTGACATAGAAAATTTGTTCGTCTATTATATGGCTATATTCGTTCTGCAATCTAAACGCTACAGGAGACAACACCCATGCAGGATAAAATCTATATCAAAGGCGCGCGCGAAAATAATCTGAAGAATGTGGACGTGGAGATCCCCCGGGACAAGCTGGTGGTGGTGACGGGCCTGAGCGGGTCGGGAAAATCCTCCCTGGCCTTCGACACCATCTACGCCGAGGGCCAGCGGCGGTACGTGGAGAGCCTCAGCTCCTACGCCCGGATGTTCCTGGGCCAGATGGAGAAGCCGGACGTGGACTATATCGACGGCCTCTCCCCTGCCATCTCCATCGACCAGAAGACCACCAGCAAGAACCCCCGGTCCACCGTGGGCACCGTAACGGAGATCTACGACTACCTCCGCCTCCTCTGGGCCCGGGTGGGCACCCCCCACTGCCCCGTCTGCGGCAAGGAGATCCGCCAGCAGACTATCGACCAGATTATCGACCAGGTGCTGGAGCTGCCGGAGGGCAGCCGCATCCAGGTCCTGGCCCCGGTGGTCCGCTCCCGGAAGGGGGAGTACGCCAAGGTCTTTGAGGACGCCCGGAAGTCCGGCTATGTCCGGGCCCGGGTGGACGGCAGCCTCTACGAGCTGACGGAAGAGATCAAGCTGGAGAAGAACAAGAAGCACAATATCGAGATCGTGGTGGACCGCCTGGTAGTCCGGCCCGACATCCGCCAGCGGCTTACCGATAGTGTGGAAACCGCTTCGGGCCTGGCGGGGGGGATCGTGATCGTCAACGTGCTGGGTGAGGAGGAGCGGGACCTGCTGTTCTCCCAGAATTACGCCTGTGAGGACTGCGGCGTATCTATTGAGGAGCTGGCCCCCCGGATGTTCTCCTTCAACAACCCCTACGGGGCCTGCCCCGCCTGCACCGGCCTGGGCAGCCAGCTGAAGGTGGACCCGGACCTTATCGTCCCCGACGAGGACAAGGCCATTCTGGAGGGAGCCATCCAGTGCTCCGGCTGGAACAACATCCGGGGAGACGGCATCAGCCGGATGTACTTCGACGCCCTGGCGAAAAAGTACCGCTTCAAGCTCACCACTCCCTGGAAGGCGCTGCCCAAGGAGGTCCGGGACATCGTCCTCTACGGTACCAAGGGGGAGAACTTAGAGCTCCACTACGACCAGCCCCGGGGCAAGGGCACCCTCCGCCAGCCCTTCGAGGGCATCTGCAACAACGTGGAACGCCGTTACCGGGACACCCAGTCCGAGGCCTCCCGCCGGGAGCTGGAGGAGGTCATGAGCCAGTGCCCCTGCCCGGTGTGCAAGGGCAGGCGGCTGAAGATGGAGAGCCTGGCGGTGACGGTAGGTGGCAGCAGCATCTATGATTTCACCACGCTGCCGGTGTCCGAGGCCCTGGGGTTCATGGAGGGCCTGACCCTCACCAGGACCCAGTCCATGATCGCCGACCAGATTCTGAAGGAGATCCGCGCCCGGCTGGGCTTCCTCCGGAGCGTGGGGCTCCAGTACCTGACACTTAGCCGCTCCGCCGCCACCCTCTCCGGCGGCGAGAGCCAGCGCATCCGCCTGGCCACCCAGATCGGCTCCAGCCTCATGGGGGTGCTGTATATCCTGGACGAGCCCTCCATCGGCCTCCACCAGCGGGACAACGACAAGCTGCTGGAGACGCTGCGGCAGCTCAGGGACTTGGGCAACACCCTCATCGTGGTGGAGCACGACGAGGACACCATGCGGGCGGCGGACTATATTATCGATGTGGGCCCCGGCGCGGGCGTCCATGGCGGGAATATCATCGCTGCCGGCACCCCGGAGGAGGTGTCCGCCAACCCTGCGTCCCTTACCGGCCAGTACCTCAGCGGGAAGCGGTATATCGCCGTCCCGGAGAAGCGGCGGCAGGGCAGCGGCAAGACCCTCACGGTCCGGGGCGCGTCAGAGAACAACCTGCGGGGCATCGACGTGGACATTCCCCTGGGGACCCTCACCTGCGTCACCGGCGTGTCCGGGTCGGGAAAGAGCTCCCTGGTCAACGAAATTCTCTTCAAGCGTCTGGGGGCGGACCTGAACCGGATGAAGTGCCGCCCGGGGAAGCACAAGGCCATCGAGGGGGAGGAATACCTGGACAAGGTCATCAACATCGACCAGAGCCCCATCGGCCGGACCCCCCGGTCCAACCCCGCCACCTACACCGGCGTGTTCAACGACATCCGTGATCTCTTCGCCTCCACTCCGGAGGCCAAGGCCCGTGGCTACAGCTCCGGACGGTTCAGCTTCAATGTCCGGGGCGGCCGGTGCGAAGCCTGCTCTGGGGACGGGCTGCTGAAGATTGAGATGCACTTCCTGCCGGACATCTACGTTCCCTGCGAGGTCTGCAAGGGCAAGCGGTACAACCGGGAAACCCTGGAAGTGCGCTACAAGGGCAAGAACATCTACGAGGTACTGGAGATGACCGCCGAGGAGGCCCGGGAGTTCTTCAAGCCCCTGCCCAAAATCGCGGTGAAGATGGAGACGCTGTGCGACGTGGGCCTGGGCTACATCAAGGTGGGCCAGGCGTCGACGACGTTATCCGGCGGCGAGGCCCAGCGGGTGAAGCTGGCTACCGAGCTGAGCAAGCGCAGCACCGGCAGCACCATCTATATTCTGGATGAGCCCACCACGGGCCTGCACACCGACGATGTGGGCAAGCTGCTGGAGGTGCTTCAGCGGCTGGTGGACGCGGGAAACACGGTGGTGGTCATCGAGCACAACCTGGACGTCATCAAGTGCGCCGACCACCTTATCGACCTGGGGCCCGAGGGCGGCGACGGAGGCGGAACCATCGTCTGCACCGGCACGCCGGAGGATGTGGCCGCCTGCGAGGCCAGCTATACGGGGCAGTATTTGAAGAAGATTCTGGCGCGGTAAAAGAGTCCGGCCGGGGATTTCCCCGGCCGGACTCTTTTATAGTCGACACACTTAAAAATCGGTAAAGATCGGCGGTCAAAATGTGGCGAGGACTGCATTGTCGTCCTTGGCGGGCGTCAGCCCGCCTGGGTCCTCCGCCTTGCCGCACCGCATTTTCCCGCGCCTCCTTTTTCCCGGTTCTCAAGTGTGCCAACTATACCTTGATTTGTCGCAGATCAGTAGGCCAGCTGCTCCGGCGTCCAGTCCCGGATCAGCTCCCTGTAATAGGCGCACTGTGCCTTGGCCAGGGCCAGATCCAGATTGATATAGTTCCCGCACTCCACGGCGCTCTTCCCCGGCATTTCGCCCTCATAGGCCGCTCCGGCGGCGAAAGCTTCCTTGAGGAGCTCCACCGCCTCCGCCTCGGAGAGCATCCGGCTGTCGAAGAGGAAGTAAAAGCCCGTCTGACAGCCCATGGGGCCGAAGTAAATGACGGCGTCTTTCGCCCGTCCGTTGCGGAGCAGAGTCGCCATAACGTGCTCCACAGAGTGAAGTTCCGCATTGGTCAGCAGGTCGCCGGTGTTGGGCTTCTTGAAGCGGAGGTCGAAGGTGACTGTCTCCCCATCCCGGCGGGAGAGGTACAGGCCGGGGACCAGTTTGTTGTGGTCCACCTGAAAGCTTGCGATACGTTCCATGTCGGTTTCCTCCTGATTGATCTATTTCCCCGGCCTACTTGGCCTTTCCACGGCTCCGGCTCCGGCCGCCGCTCCGCCGCCCATCGGCGAAGGCCGCCAGACGGCCCATTCTGGGCGGGTCCGAGGTGACCCGGCGCAGCGGCGGTTTGGGGGGCGCAGGCGGATAGGTCGCCTTGGGCCGCTCAATCTTGATGATGACCGGCTCCTCCTCACCGGGGGCCGGCCTGGCCGCCTTGGGCGGCGGGACGGGCCTGGGCTGAGGCCGGGGCGCGTTCAGACCG
>VSNB01000224.1 GCA_009774055.1 Clostridiales bacterium | reverse complement strand
ACCACTTTCCCCTCATGGATGAACACGATATAGTCCGCAATCTTCTCCAGGTCGCTGGTGATGTGGGAGGACACCAGAATGGAGTGGTCCTCCTCCTGAACAAAGTCCAGCAGCATATCCAGAATGTCGTCCCGGATCACCGGGTCCAGGCCGCTGGTGGCTTCGTCCAGAATCAGCAGCCTGGAGTGGTGGGAGAGGGCGACGGAGATCGCGAGCTTTGTCTTCATCCCCTTGGAAAACTGCTTGATTCGCTTCTCAGGGGGCAGGGAAAATTGGTTCAGCAGGCGGAAGTAGGCCGCTTCATCCCAGGAGCGGTAGATGCGTTTCATAACCCCGTTGAGCTTCCTAGGGGAGAGAATTTCGGGATAATTGCTGCCGTCAAAGACTACGCCGACCTCTTCCTTGGTGTCGCCGTCCAGTCCTTCTTTCCCGAAAATGGAAACCTGGCCCGACTCCTTCTGGATCAGGCCCAGGGCCGCGTTGATGGTCGTACTTTTCCCGGCGCCGTTTTCCCCGATCAGCCCCACAATGGAGCCGCTGGGGACGGAAAACGAGACCTGATCCAAAACAAAATCCTGATACGTTTTGGTCAGCCCCGAAACAGTGAAGGCATTTGTCATGGTCAATCCTCCTCATATAAAAGCGTTAGCAGGTTCAGCATTTTATCGAGGGGGATTCCGCTGGTGCGGGCAATCTCAATCGCCTCATTAAAATGCTCCTCGATTTTCTTTTGCTGTTCCTCCAGATAAAAGTCCTGATTCTGCGCGGAAACAAAGCAGCCCTTTCCCGCCGTCGTCTCGATAAACCCGTCCGCTTGCAGAAGGTCGTATGCTTTCTGCACCGTCAAAACGCTGATTTGCAGGGACTTGGCAAGGGAGCGGATCGAGGGAAGGGGTTCTCCCGCCTTCAGCTCCCCGCTCATGATCTGCGCCTTGACCTGGGTTGAGATCTGTTCATACAGGGGACGGCTCGTTTTGTTGCTGACTACGATCTCCAAATTCCCACCGCCTATCCGTCTTTTACTGTATTGTAATAACAAGTACAGTATAGATCAGTTTGCAGCGGTTGTCAAGAGGTATTTTCAAAAAAAGGACATGGGGCGGACCCGCCTCATGTCCCTCGTGGTATATGAACCGAACATTTTTATTACTTCCGAACCGAAAGGTCGGAAGTAACATCACCGCCATTGCCGTAGGAGAGTCCCGGATGTCGGAGATTTCTAGCAAAGTGGGGGAGGACACCAACGTCTGCGCCAGCTGCATTAAGAAGCTGTACCAATAGGCACCGGCACGTATCTTGACGGAAAATTTTTCGTCTGGCTGCGTCAGAAACTCTTGAAATCCGTCAGGATTCCTGCGAGTTTCTTCCTTGCCAGACAAAAAATTTTTCTCGCCATTCTGCATACCACCACCTATTAGTACAGCTTCTAAAAATTTGATTAGCTTGGGGATTATGCAGAAGGAGTCACCCTACGAGGAGAAGCCTCCCACAAATCGCTATGCTCCATGAAGGACAATACGTTCCGCTTCTGACATAGTTTTGTTCTGAGAAGCAATTAGCTGATCGCCTGTGGAGAGCCGCAGCCTGTCATTCTATGGCCGCTTGTGCTCCCACGTTTTCTCTTGCTTGGAATGGTGTTTTTTGATATGCAAAGACGCCGCACACCCCAAAACGGAGTGTGCGGCATCTTTTTCAGAGCTTGCATTCACGGCGTGGACGCCGGATGGACGAGGGATTTTTGCCGCGCCGGGATACGAAACAGGCTCTTGGGCAAGTACAATCAGATTTCCAGATAGGAATCGGCGTACAGGTTGTGGTTCTTGATGATGTCGCAGCTCTTGATCGTCTCCATCAGGCGCTGGTCGCAGGGGTTTACAATGGCGGAGGTCAGGCCCATGGTCATGGCCATGCCCACCATCGCGGCGTCCATGATGGGACGGATGTGCTTGGGCATGCCGTTGGAGTTGTTGGACAGGCCGCCGGTGGACTTCAGGCCCTCCTCGGAGAAAGCGCGGATGGCGTTGAGCACGTCCATCTGCTTATCCTGCATGCCCTTGATGACCAGGAACAGGGGGTCGAACCACAGGTCGTCCGCCTGCATGCCCAGGTGCAGGCCGCGCTCCAGCATGTTGTGGCAGTGCATCATGCGCTCCTCGTTGTCCTTGGCGATGCCGTCGGCGGAGCACAGGGCGATGACGATGGCGTCGTTGGCGGCGGCCAGGTCAATATAGCCGATGCGGCTGCCGGCGTCGGCGGAGTTGACAATGGGCTTGCCGTTGGAGCGGTTGTACACCTTGATGCCCGCCTCGATGGCGGCCATGTTGGCGGTGTCCAGCGCCAGAGGCACGTTGTTGAAGTTCTGCTGGAGCAGCTGGACCGCCCAGGTCATCAGCTCGGGACCGTTGGACTCGGCAGGCCCGATGTTCACATCCAGATAGGTGGCGCCGGCGGCGATCTGCTCGGCGGCGCGCTTGAGGATGGGGGCTTCGTCGTAGGTGTCCATGGCCTTGCGGATAGCGGGGGAGATGCAGTGGATGCGCTCGCCGATGGTGACGAAGGTCTGGGCGTTGGGATCATGGCCCTTGTAGGTCACGGGCTTGTCGTCGATCATGTAGGGGCCGTTGACCACGATGGGAGGCGCGGGAAGGACCTTCTTGGGCGCGGGAGCGGCCTCGGCGGCGGGAGCGCCGTCGGCGGGAGCGGCGGCGGACTTGTCCACGTAGCTCTTCTTCCACTCCTCGTCCCGCAGGTACTTCACCAGCTGGACGGCCTCGGTGGTGCCCACGATGACGCTCCACTCAGGCAGCTTGTCCTGGATCTCACCCTTCATGACGGCCACCTTGCCGGGGATAATCAGGGCGCGGTTCTTGATCTTGTTGTTGATGTCGAACTCGTCGAAGAACTTCTTGATGGAGGAGCTGGAGAACTTGCCGGCAGCCCAGGCGGTCAGCACGGACATGCCGGACGCGTCAGTGATCAGCAGATTCACGGGCATCTTGCTGCGCTCGATCTCGCCGGACACCAGGAAGTAGGTCAGGGCGAAGTCCACGGTCAGGCAGCAGGGACTGTTCTCGTCGGCGCCGTTGATGGGATAGATGCCGGGGGTGACCTTCATGGGCTTCTGGGGATCGGTGAAGATGTTCTGACGCAGGCCGTACAGGGGCAGGGCCTTGGCGTAGGTCATTTCGGAGCAGACCACGATGGAGCCGTACTTGCAGGTGAAGAGGCTCAGCAGGGCGGCCTCCAGGTGGGCGTCGCCATTGGACAGGGCGGCCACGTTGACGATGGAGGGATAACCGAAGGTCCGGTCGCCGTCCTTCAGAGCGGCGCGGCGGATCTGGACGGTGTCGGCGTAGGCTTCCTTGATGGAGGCGGCGCTGACTTCCAGAATCAGGTTCTTGTTGCCGGCGACCTCCAGCTTCTCTACTACGTCGTGGAGGGCCTCCAGGCTGTCGGCGCGGACGCCCAGCAGGGCCTTGGCCCCGGTGGCGACGGCGCTCATGTCGGCGAAGTTGTCGGGGGTAGCGCCGTTGACGATGATGTCGCAGCCAGCAGCGGCCTCGACGCCGGCCTTCATGGCCTCCACGTCGGTGCAGCTGAGGACCAGGGGACGGCCCAGGGCCTTGGCCTTGGACACCAGGGCGGCGAAGTCGGCGGGAGCCTTATCGGCGCTGTGGCGGACGTAGACCATCTCCACATACATCCGCTCGCTGATGCGCTCGTAATCCACGGCGGGGATGTTCTTCAGAACCTCGTCCTGCTTGGCCTCGTCCATGCAGTCGCAGACCTGGACGGCGTACAGGGTCTTGCTGACCAGGGTCTTCTCGTGACGGCTGAGGACCGTCTCGCCGCCCAGGGCCAGGTCGCCCACCTTGTAGCTCTTCATGGGGGGCGCGGTGGCCTCGGACAGGGTGGACAGGGCCTCGGCGGACATATGGGGGCACTTCTCAATGGGGAGCGCGCCGGAGGCCACCTTCATGGCGAAGGCCATGCAGGTGGGGTTGCCGCAGTCCTTGCAGTTGGTTTTGGGGGTGAGCTTAAAAATGTCAAGACCTTTCAGTGCCATGGTTCGGGCCCTCCTTACATCAAAGCGGCAACCAGCCGCGCAGTGGTCTGAATGGAAGCCGGGTGCTTGAGAATGACGGCGTCACTGCCGTAGGCCAGGCAGGCGGCAGCGGTTTCCACCTCCATGTCGATGCCGCGCTCCTCGGCGGAACCCCAGCCGGGGTTCTCGCTCTCTGGAGCGGTAGACTCCTTCACGCCCCAGGTCTCCACACCCACGGGGGTGATGATGGGCATCTGGAGGGTGTTGTCGTTCTGGCTCAGGGCGGCGGCCTTGACGCGCTCCAGGGTGGAGACGACGTACTCGAAGCCGTAGCCGGCGGCGGCGGAGCCGATGTTCATAGCCACGTTCTCGCCGGAGACGCCCATCTGGGTGATGAGGACGTTGAGCTGCTTGGCCAGGTTGATGTCCACGGCGGACTCGGCGCCCACCTTCTGACCGTAGGCCATGCCCGCGCCGGCGGCCACGCCCTTGTAGTTCTCTTCCTTGGCGGAGAGGACCAGGATGTTCTTGCCCTGGAGGGCCTCGGAGATCTTGCCGAAGAGGTCGGCGTCCTTCTCGGAGTTCTTGCATCCGGCCACCACGATGGGCTTGTCGACTGCTTCGGCCACGGCCTTGGCGTCGGCCACGCAGTCCTCGATGGACTTGTTGGCCCCGTTGGGGTCGGCCAGGTCGAAGCGGATGCAGACGAAGTCCGCCTCGGGCAGCTCCGCGGCCTTCTTGGCGCGCTCGGCCAGGGTGTCGCACCCGGCGTAGAATTCCTTCAGACCCTCAGAGGGCTGCTCGGGGTCGTCGGACACGTCGATGCCGATCTTGGGGCGATTGGCGATGGGCGCGTCGAAGGAGTAGAGGTTAAAGACGTTCTGGCCGCCCAGGACGGTGGCCTTGTCTCCGGTACCCAGCGTCAGTTCGTTGATCTTGGCGCTGAACACCTGGGGCTTTTTTGCAAAAGGCATAGGTAGTTGTCTCCCTTCATTAAATTATCGGCTCAGTTTTATCTTCGCCGCCCTCCGGGCGGCGAACGGGACATTCTTCTCGAATCGGATTCCGGGCTCCCGCGCCCGGACGGCGGCCTACTTTTGGCCCGCGCCAAAAGTAGGCAAAAACGCGCTTGAACCTACG
>VSNB01000223.1 GCA_009774055.1 Clostridiales bacterium | reverse complement strand
GTATTTCTCCCGCACCAGGAGATTCATATCCATCAGTGTCGCCATCATTTTTGTGACAGAGGCTTTCGAGCAGTTCAGAGCCTTTGCCACGGCCTGCGTCCCCACGTCTGGAGTGCTTCTGCCCAATTCGTAGATCGCCAGCAAATAGCGCAGATGGGCTTCCCGTAATTCTGCCATAGAATTGTTCCTCCCTAATGGGAGAAGGCATGAGCAGATTAAACTGCCCATGCCTCCTCACCATGTCTTGCAAAATTTGAAGTTTTAGTGACAGCCGCGACAGTTCCCGCAGTCGCCGTTGCAGCCTCCACCGGACTTGTGGGACTTCCGCAGGGACCGGACAGCCAAAACCACAACGGCAATCAGTACGGCGATCACGATGATATTTCCCAAGACAGCAGGCATAACCAGTCGCTCCTTTCCCCGTTGGTTATCTTGCGGCAGCGGCCACAGAGCTTAACTGACGGGAGCGATCCTCCCCCTGATAGCCCTTGCGGAAGAGCAGATAGAGGATACCGGCCAGGAGTACCAGAGCAACCACAGTCCACAGGTTAAAGCTGATGACACCGGCGATCAGACCGCCGATCTGGTAGACGATAAGGGCGATCACATAGGCGAACACGCACATATACCCAATAGCGAAGGCGGTCCACCTGGCGTTGTTCATCTCCCGCTTGATGGCGCCCATGGCGGCAAAGCAGGGGGCGCATAGCAGGTTGAAGATCATGAAGCTATAGGCGGTCAGAGCACCGAACTCCGCACCTACCAGGCCCCAGATCTCCTCGCCGTTCTCGCTGACTTCGCCAGCGAAACCGTAAAGAGTGGCCAGCGTGGCAACCACGTTCTCCTTGGCGATCAGGCCGGTGAAGGAGGCCACCGTGGCCTTCCAGGCCATGTCGCCCACCCAGCCCAGGGGATAGAAGATCCAGGCGATGGCGCTGCCGATGGCGGCCAGCAGAGAGGAATTGTTGTCCTCCACCGGGCCGAAGGCCCCGTCCGTGAAGCCGTAGCCCTGTAGGAACCACAGAACAATGGTGGATAGCAGGATCACCGTCCCAGCCCGCTTGATAAAGCTCCAGCCCCGCTCCCAGGTGGCCCGTAGGACGTTGGAGGCCGAGGGGGCATGGTAGGCGGGCAGTTCCATGACGAAGGGAGCGGGCTCCCCAGCAAACGCCTTGAATTTTTTCAGCATAATGCCGGAGATGACCACGGCGGCGATACCGATAAAGAAGGCAGAGGTGGCCACTAGGGAGGAACCGCCGAAGACCGCGCCTGCAAACAGGCCGATAATGGGCATCTTGGCCCCGCAAGGGATGAATCCGGTGGTCATGATGGTCATTTTCCGGTCCCGGTCCTGTTCAATGGTGCGGGAGGCCATAATACCGGGCACGCCGCAGCCGGTGGCTACCAGCATAGGAATGAAGCTCTTACCGGACAGGCCGAAGCGACGGAAGATGCGGTCCATGATGAAAGCGATCCGGGCCATATAGCCCACATCCTCCAGGATAGCCAGCAGCAGGAACAGTACCAGCATCTGGGGCACAAAGCCCAGCACCGCGCCCGCACCGGCCACAATGCCATCCTGAATCAGTCCGTAGACCCAGCTGCCTTCGGCCACGCCCAAGGCACCCAAAATGGAATCAAAGAGGCTGGGGATCATCTCACCGAACAGCGTGTCGTTGGCCCAGTCGGTCCCCCAGGAACCGATGCCGATGCCCCATTCCTCACCTTCAAAAAAGCCCGCCGGGGATGTTCCCATGGCAATGGAGTAGATCAGGAACATAATCACCGCGAAGATGGGCAGGGCCAAAACACGGTTTGTGACGATCTGGTCGATCTTATCGGAGACGGACAGACTTCCTCTCGCCGCTTTCTTCTTCACGGCCTTGGTGACTACGGAGTTGATGTAAGAGTACCGCTGGTTGGTGATGATGCTCTCGGCATCATCGTCCAGCTCCTTCTCGCAGTCGGCAATGTGCTGTTCCAGATGGGCTTTCAGGTCGGCGGAGAGGTTCAGCTCCTCCATGACCTTTTGATCCCGCTCAAAAACCTTGATGGCGTACCAGCGGAGATAGCCCTCCGCCACCCTGCCCTGGATGGATTCCTCAATGTGGGCCAGGGCGTGTTCCACGCTGCCGGTGAACACATGGGGCAGCTCCCCGGTCTGCTTCCTCTGGGCCAGGGCCACGGCCTTTTCCGCCGCCGCCATGCCGCCCTCGCCCTTGAGGGCGCTCATCTCGACTACCTCACAGCCCAGGGCATTGCCCAGCTTGGCAAGGTCGATGGTGTCACCGTTTTTCCGCACCAGGTCGATCATGTTCACCGCCACTACCACAGGCAGGCCCAGCTCGATCAGTTGGGTGGTGAGGTAGAGGTTCCGCTCGATATTGGTCCCGTCCACGATGTTGAGGATGGCATCCGGCTTCTCGTTCACCAGATAGCTCCGGGCCACCACTTCCTCCAGGGTGTAGGGGGACAGGGAGTAGATGCCAGGCAGGTCCTGGATCACTACGTCCTTGTGACCTTTCAGCCTGCCCTCCTTCTTCTCTACGGTGACGCCGGGCCAGTTGCCCACATACTGGCTGGAGCCGGTGAGGGCATTGAACAGGGTGGTCTTGCCGCAGTTGGGGTTGCCCGCCAGGGCAATCTTGATGTCCATAGTCATTCTCTCCTTTCGATGTTAGCTAATGCTAACTTATGGCGCAAAGAATAACGGCTTTCTGCCGCTTCTGTTTACTGGACCTCGATCATCTCCGCGTCGCCCTTGCGGACGGACAGCTCGTAGCCCCGGACATTCAGCTCCATGGGATCGCCCAAGGGGGCCACCTTGCGGACAAAAATCTCCACGCCCTTGGTGATGCCCATGTCCATGATCCGGCGCTTCACCGGGCCTTCGCCGTGGAGCTTCGCCACAGTCACGGTTTCGCCCACTCTGACATCTTTTAATGTTTTCATACCCATCTCTCCTTCATATCATGATTCTGTTTGCCATGGTCTTGTCCAGCGCGATGCGGCTGTCCTTTACCTGCACAATCAGATTTCCTCCAATCTCGCTGACCACCGTCACATCGCTGTCCACCACAAAGCCCAGCTCCGCCAGATGCTGGCGTACCTCGTCCTTACCGGAGATTTTGCGGATAGTCGCGGTTTCCCCTGCCTTTGCCATTGTCAGCGGCATCATTGCCTCGCCTCCTCCAGGACATGGTTAGTAAAATCTAACCTTGAAATCGGCCTCAGTTTACCACCGCTAACCAATCTTGTCAAGTCCATTTCAAGAAAAACTTGCTTTTTGGGTTAGAATGTGCTAACCTATGCACAGAGGTTTCCGTGGAAGGAGGATTTTTTGTGAATATCCACGAATCTGCTGAGGACTATTTGGAGCGCGTCTTGATGATCCGGCAACGAAAAGGCGTGGTTTACTCTATCGACATCGTCCATGAGTTGAATTTCTCGAAGCCCAGCGTCAGTGTGGCGATGAAGCGTCTGCGGGAGAACGGATATATTCAAATGGATGCAGACGGTGCTATTACCTTGCTTCCACCAGGGGAGGAAATTGCTGCCCGTATTTACGCCCGGCACCAGCTTCTGACGGAATTTTTGACGCAACTTGGAGTATCCCCAGAGAACGCCGCTGCGGATGCCTGCAAAATAGAACATGACATCAGCGAGGAGAGCTATGAGCGGATCAAGGAAGTTACACTCCAAAAGCGGACAGGCCTGGGATAGACGAAAACCGCCCCTTCATTTTCGGAAGGGGCGGCTGTCTTATTTTAGCTCCAGGAGATTTGTCATACTTTGCAGGCTAACGCCCAGGGTGGAGAGGTTGTGCAGGGTGGCGGAGGTGGCCGGAGGCAGAATGCCCAAGGCTCCAAGGACGATCAGAGAGCTGTTGAAACCAATAACAAAGCGGTAATTGGAGTGGATGCGTCCGGTCAGCCTGCCAGCGATCTGCCGCAGGCTGACCAGCTCATGGAGATCGTCCGCCGCGATAGTGATGTCCGCAATCTCTCTGGCAATGGCCGCGCCGTCACTGATGGCAATGCCCACATTGGCCTTGGACAGCGCCGGGGAATCGTTGATGCCATCCCCGATCATGATGACTGTATGGCCCTTTGCCCGTTCCGCCTCCACAAAGTCGGCCTTATCCGCAGGCAGAACTTCCGCGTAGTATTCGTCCACACCTACCTCCGCAGCAATGGCGGCGGCGGTGCGCTCGCTGTCCCCGGTGAGCATGATAGCCCGCCGGATACCCAACCCGCGAAGCTGGCGGATCACGGCTTTCGCCTCTGGCCGCAGGGGATCGGAGATACAGACCACAGCGGACAGCACGCCGCCGATGGCCAGATACAGATGGGAATATTGATCCGGCAGGGAATCGTACCGCGCCTGTTCCCCCTTTGGAATGGCACAGTGTTCGTCCTCAAAGACAAAGTGGGCGCTTCCGATGATCACACGCTGGCCGTTGACTTCGCTGACAATGCCGTGGGCCACAATGTACTCCACCTCGGAGTGCATTTCCTCATGGGACAGCCCCCGCTCCCGTGCGGCCTGGACAACTGCGTTAGCCATGGAATGGGGGAAATGCTCCTCCAGGCAAGCGGCCAGCCGCAGCATATCCGCCTCGTCCTGCCCGCCGAAGGGAACGACCTCCGCAACCACCGGGCAGGCATGGGTCAGGGTGCCGGTTTTGTCAAAGACCACCGTATCTGCCTGGGCAACCGTTTCCAGGTACTTGCCGCCCTTCACCGTCACATGGAACCCGCTGGCCTCCCGCATGGCGGAGAGGACAGCCAGGGGCATTGCCAGCTTCAGGGCACAGGAGAAGTCCACCATGAGAACGGACAGAGCGCGGGAGACATTCCGGGTCAGCAAATAAGTGAGCAAACTGCCCGCCAGGGTATAGGGCACCAGCCGGTCCGCCAGATTTGCCGCGCGGCTCTCCGCCGTGGATTTCAGCGATTCCGACTGCTCGATCATCGCCACGATCTTGTCATACCGGCTGCTGCCTGACTGACCGGAGACTTGGAGAACGCACTCGCCCTCCTCCACCACGGTCCCGGCGTAGACCGTCATGCCCGCGCGCTTGGGGACCGGAATGGATTCCCCGGTGAGGGACGCCTGATTGACCATGACCTCGCCCTCTGTAATCACTCCGTCCAGAGGGATCAGACCGCCCAGCCGGACACATACCTGGTCGCC
>VSNB01000222.1 GCA_009774055.1 Clostridiales bacterium | reverse complement strand
ATTTCAAGAGTTTCTGACGCAGCCAGACGAAAAATTTTCCGTCAAGATACGTGCCGGCGCCTATTGGTACAGCTTCTCAAGATTTTTTAACGCGGCAGGGTGGTAAAAGACCCGGCCAGACGGCGCTCGGCGTCTGTGCGTACAGGTTCTTGGATACCTATCATCATATAGGCGGAAGGGCATTCTGTCAATCTCTTTTCTGACTGCAAAACGTTTGCTTTACAGGGAATCCTGCAGGCGCAGCGTCCTCCGCCCTGCCCTGCGCCCTTTGTCCGCCCCTCCTTTTTTGTCATGAATTCTGAAGCTTGCTATATTATTTCCGAGCTTAAAGCTCGGAAATAATACATTTGATTTAAGCCGTTTTGCTCGCCGCTGTAAACAGCGGCAACCGCAAAACATGGCAAATATTACTTCCGACCTTTCGGCTTAGAAGTAACAAACGCGGGCAAAGTCAAAAATTCCTGCTGTAAATATTCCCGCATGTTCAGCAAAGTTCCTATTGACAAGCACCGGCAGGACAAGTATAATACATCATGCGTTCCAAAGACAGCAGGTGGGCTATGCCCGTAAATCCTGCCGAGGATTGCCGATCTTTTATGATTAGCACGGTCTTTGCGTCCTGACGCAAGGACCGTTTTCCGTTTCTTGAACGCACCTGATACCCCAGCGAAATCTAATGGAGGTGAAAACAAGAATGCCTAATGCAAAGGTTCTCAGCGAGAAGCAGGCCGTTGTGGCCGATCTGACCAACAAGCTGCAGAACGCCGCCGCCGGTGTGCTGGTGGACTACAAGGGCATCACTGTGGCCGAGGACACCGCTCTGCGCGCCGAGCTGCGCAAGAACAACGTCGAGTACGCCGTGGTGAAGAACACCCTGCTCCAGTTCGCCGTCAACAACTGCGGCATGAACGAGCTGGACAGCCTGCTCAACGGCGCCACCGCCCTGGCGATCTGCCACGACGACCCCGTAGCCCCCGCCCGGGTGGTCAACGACTTCGCCAAGAAGATCGATGGCCGCTTTGAGATCAAGGGCGGCTTCATGGACGGCAAGGTCATGCCCCTCAACGAGGTGCTGGCTCTGGCCAACATCCCCCCGCTGCCCGTCCTGCAGGCCCAGGTTCTGGGCACCATGCTGGCCCCCATTTCCAGCCTGGCCTGCGTCCTCAAGCAGATTGCCGAGAAGCAGGGCGCCCCTGCCGAGGCTCCCGCGGAGGAAGCTGCCGCCGAGTAAGCGGCGTCATATCCCGAAACATCTATTTTTACTGAAACATTATTAGGAGGTAACTAACAATGGCTAGTGAGAAAGTCACCGCTATGATCGAAGAAGTTAAGGCTCTGACCGTTCTGGAGCTGAGCGAGCTGGTTCATGCCCTGGAGGAGGAGTTCGGCGTTTCCGCCGCCGCCATGGCCGCTCCCGCCGCCGGCGCCGCCGCCCCCGCCGCTGAGGAGAAGACCGAGTTTGACGTGGTCCTGGCCGGCTTTGACGCCGCCGCCAAGATCAAGGTCATTAAGGTTGTCCGCGAGATCACCGGCCTGGGCCTGGCTGAGGCTAAGGCTGTCGTTGAGGGCACTCCCAAGACCCTGAAGGAAGCTCTCTCCAAGGACGAGGCCGAGGAGATGAAGAAGAAGGTCGAAGAGGCCGGCGGCAAGGTGGAGCTGAAGTAAGAACCCATAGTCATTGACGCCGTCTGAAATAAGACGCGCATAATGTCTTGCAAGGCCCCCTGTGCAGGAAAATTCGCCTGCGCAGGGGGGCTGCGTTCTTTAGCGCCTGTACCAATAGGCGCCGGCACGTATCTTGATGGAAAATTTCTCTTTTGGTCCTTGACAAATCCTTTCGTTCGTGCTATTATTTATTAGCTGACGGTTTGTTGCGGCGAAACGGGGACGTCCCATGCGCGGGTGTAGCACAATGGCCAGGGCACCAGCCTTCCAAGCTGGGGATGCGAGTTCGATTCTCGTCACCCGCTCCAATATGCGCCAGTAGCTCAGTTGGATAGAGCAGCTGCCTTCTAAGCAGCAGGCCAGGGGTTCGAATCCCTTCTGGCGTGCCATTTTCCAAAGGTTTTGGATACCGTAGATCTGGTGGGTGTAGCTCAGTTGGTTAGAGCACCGGATTGTGGTTCCGGGTGTCGAGGGTTCGAGTCCCTTTACCCACCCCAGATGAAGCAAGGGATTGGGAGATAATCCCAATCCCTTGCTTTTCCACCATGAGGCAGCGCACAATCAGAACATTGGGGTGTCGCCAAGTGGTAAGGCACGGGACTTTGACTCCCGCATCCGCTGGTTCGAGTCCAGCCATCCCAGCCATTTGACCCGTTAGCTCAGTCGGCAGAGCAACTGCCTTTTAAGCAGTGGGTCCGGGGTTCGAATCCCCGACGGGTCACCACGTCGGAGCGAAATCCGCTCCACTCCGTTTCAAGGCGGTCCCTTTCGGGGACCGCCTTAAAACTGCGCTGCGCTCCTTTGCTCCTCCTTTCCAACTCGAACCCGCTGCGCTGGGCTTCGAGTTGGTTGGGGGTGCATGACGGTCCTTCTGTATCTTTTTTATCAATGCAAGATTAGGAACAGGGATGTTTGCGGTTTCCAGGTGCGGTCTTTTGAAAAAAATCAACAATATTGTTGAAAGAAATTTATCTAATTTGCGAATGTTTTTTCTTTGGTTAACTTGATATACTAAAAGAGGCGCGAGTACACCATTTGTGCAAAGGAGTTGTTTTGGATGGCGACAAAAAGCATTTTGAAAACAATCCACATCAAAACGCCCAAAAACGCGCAAAGATTGACCGCAGCATTGGAAAACGCATCTGGAAAATCCGCCAAGGATGTTGCGTTGAGACGGAGCGTATCTGATGCGAGCCGTGACGATATTTGCAGGATGTTTGGCGGCGGGAAATGACAGGATACAAAATCGTCAATCTAAAGCTGATGATTGATGCGGTTGGAGAGGACACGACAAAAGCGGTTCTCTCCAATTTTTCCTGCCCGCTGAATAAAGATGTAGAGGATTTTTTGCGTATAAAAGCCATTGATTTTGCTAAGCAGGGATTTTCTCAGACGCACCTGGTAATGGCCTCATATCGAGATAAGCCAGTGATTGCGGGATATTTTACATTGGCAAACAAGTATATTACCGTGTCCGCCAAAAAACTCAGCGGTACCCAGAAGAAAAGGCTGGCAAAGTTTTCTATCTTTGATCATCAGCTGCGCGCCTACTGCCTGTCTGCCCCGCTGATTGCTCAGCTCGGGAAGAATTATGCCAACGGCTATGATCAGCTGATAACCGGTGATGAACTTCTATATTTGGCCTGTAAGAAAGTAGCGGCCATACAGATGGATCTGGGCGGAAAATTTGCATACCTGGAATGTGAGGACAAGCCTCGGCTGATAGAGTTTTATACGCAAAATGGATTTTGTGCATTCGACCGCCGCCGGCTGGACAAGGACGAAACAGGGCTGGACGGCGATTACTTGGTTCAGATGCTTAAGTACATAAAGTCTTGATCGTACCGCCCCCCAGGGTCCAGCCCGGGGGGCGGTTTTATGATTCAGCGGCGCAGGCTCTCAACTATATGATATGGGGCTCCCCTTTTTGGCGGGGAGGTTGCACGTCTCAGCGCAACTTTCCGGGACGTATCCCCTATGGGTAAAGGAGGGTGCTGAAGTGGAAGAAAAGAACGCCTTAAATTATTTGCTGGAGAACGGCATCGGTTTTTCAGATATCCAGTCGTACCAGAAGGCCGGCATATCCCTGGATGAATTGTGCGCCGCTGTGGAGAGCCGGGTAAACCGCGGCGTTCCGCCTGCGGGCGACCCGAAGGAGAAAAGGGATGACCAGTGCCCGGCTTTGACGCTGGAGCTGTTCAGCGACTTTTTAAAGGAGGCGGGAATATCCGTACGGTACAACGTGATCTCCAAAGAGTTTCAAATGGATGGGATTCCCTCCAGATTCAACCCGGAGACGCTTGCGTCTGACCTGCATATCATTTTGCACGATCAGCTCAAGCAAGTCTTTAAGTGCAGCAAGGATCAGGTGGCGGACCTGCTCCATGTCGCCGGCGGCGTGCAGCGGTTCAACCCCGTACTGGACATGCTGGGGCGGACGGAGTGGGACCGGGTGGACCGGATGCCGGAGCTGTTTGACATCCTGCATCTTCCGAAGGGCGACGCCCTGTCCAGAATCCTCATCAGCAAATGGCTGATGCAGGGCGTGGCGATGGCGCGAAACCAGCTTCACGGGGCCTATGGCGCGGACGGCGTTCTGGTATTGAACGGCGGGCAGGGGATCGGAAAGACCACCTTCGTCAAAAAGATGGGGATTCGTCCTGATCTATATAAATTAGGGCAATGGCTGGACACAAGGGACAAGGATACTGCCCGGCGCTGCACCTCCGCGTGGATCGTGGAGCTGGGGGAGCTGGAGACTACGCTGCGCAGCGACCTGGAGCGGCTGAAGGCCTTCATCACCGCCGAACGGGACGAGTACCGCCTGCCCTACGCCCGGACCGACCAGATACTGGCCCGGCGGACATCCCTGATCGCCACCTGTAATACAGAGCGGTTTCTGATCGATCCCACCGGCTCCCGCCGGTTCTGGACCGTGCCATTGGAAAAGATTGATCTGGACCGTCTGGAGAAGCTTGACGCGATCCAGCTCTGGAAACAGGCGGAGGCCTCTCTGTGTCAGAACCCCCAGGGGTTTCGCCTGACAAAGCTGGAGCAGGAGGCGCTGTTTAGGCGAAACGCCTCCCATGAAAAGCCCATGAAGGCACAGATGGAAGTGGAGGATATTCTGCAGGAGGCGCGGGGCGGGGGCGGGTATCTCTGGACGGATATGACCGTGTCCGATTTTAAAGCGGAGCACGATCTGCTGCGCGCTTACTCCGTGGAGCAGATCGGAAAGGCTCTGGACAAGCTGGGGGTCGAGGCCAGGCGGGTCCAGCACAGCGGGGTCCGGAAGCGGCTGCGGCTGCTGCCGAAACGGATATTCCGGGAAAGCGCCCTGGATGGCCGTGCCGCGGCGCAGTAAAAATCATCGGCGCATGGCCACGTGTAATCCCTGCGCCCCAGCGTTTACATAGAAAGTGGCCGTGGTGGCCGGGCAGATTTCTGTACCTTTACGCTGCCGTATATATGATATAAATAACGAATGATATAAAAAGTACTGTACCACCTTGGCCACAGGGCAGGAAACGATTGCGG
>VSNB01000221.1 GCA_009774055.1 Clostridiales bacterium | reverse complement strand
GGGGGAAGGTGGTCAACATCCACGCCACCACCCAGCTGAAGGTGGTGCTGGTCAAGCCCGAGCGGTTCGAGGCCGCCAGCGAGATCGCCGACCACCTCAAGGAGAAGCGCACGGTGGTGGTGAACCTGGAGTCCACCCACAAGGACATCGCCCGGCGGCTGATCGACTTCCTCTCCGGCGTGGCCTACGCGGGGGAGGGCAAGATCAAGAAGGTGGCCGCCAACACGTACATTATCACCCCCTACTCCGTGGATATCCAGGGCGATCTGATCGACGAGCTGGAGAGCAACGGGATGTATTTTTAATCCAACGAAAGGGCCCAGCCCTTCCGTTGGAAGGGCTGAAAACAACTGCGCCGTTTTCAGCCCAGGGTCCGGGCCGAGCGCGGCCCGTAAGGTGTTTTTTCAAGGCGCATGTCCTTGAAAAAACGATTGGATGTTATTTCGCGCCTGGGGGCGCGAAACTCTGCGAGGCTTTTTGCCGCACTAGAGATTTAGGGAGGACCACATACGATGATGACCCCGCAGGAAGTGGCGAACTGCACGTTCGCCAAGTCGATGATGGGCGGCTATAATATGGCGTCGGTGGACGATTTCCTGGACAAGCTGACGGAGGACTACGCCGCCCTGTACAAGGAGAACGCCGCGCTGAAGGCCAAGCTGAAAATGACCGTGGACAAGATGACCGAGTACCGGGAGTCCGAGGACGCCATCCGCTCCACCCTCCTGGCGGCCCAGAAGATGTCCACCGCCATGCTCAGCGAGGCGGAGCAGAAGCGGAACAAGATGATCGCCGACGCCTCCGCCGACGCCCAGAAGCACCTGACGGAGCTGCGCCAGCAGATCGCGGAGGAGGAGCGCCGCCTCTCGTCGGTGCAGTTCCAGGTGGACAAGGAGCTGGAGGCGGAGCGCAAGCGGCTGGTCGTGGGCCAGGAGCAGCTGCGGGCCTTCATCAAGGAGGTGCGGGCGGTCTGCAACGAGGAGCTGGCCCAGCTGGAGCTGCTGCCGGAGCTGCCCGTGGAGGAGCCCGCGCCGGAGCCCGTGATCCAGATTGCGCGGCCGGCGGTCCGGGAGGAGGAGGCCCCCGCTCCCGCGGCCGGCGGCGTGCCCGCCCCCGAGGGGGAGGACTTTACCCACGATGATCTGCTCCAGGCCATCAGCGCCTTTGCGCCGGCCGGCCCCGCCGCCGGGGAGCCGGAGGAGGCGGCGGAGGGCGACCCCTTCGCTGAGGACGGGCTGGAGGAGGATGCCTCCGCTACGCGGGTCATCAATTTGGATGAGCTGCAGTTTGGGCCCAATTACAAGAAGGAATAAAAAGAGGCGGCTGTATGCCGCCTCTTTTTGGGCACAGGGGCGGAGCCCCTGTGCCCCGGGGCCTCTCCCTTTGTCGATGCGCGGTTCGTGCCGCCCCTGCGGGGCGGCGGGGGCTTTCTTCTTAGATTCGCTTTGCCCCTGCCGGGGCGGGGCCTTCTTTTCGCGCGAGCGAAAAGAAGCAAAAGGTCGCTTAGGAAACGTAGTTTCCTAAGAACCTTCCTAAATTACGGGGTTATTTGTTTTTGCGCTTCCACTGGAGTCCGTCCGGTCTGAAGCGGGCGGCTCCGTGGATCGGACGAAGCGTCTCTTTGAGGACGCCGGCGGCAGACCCTGCCGTTTTACACGGGGGAGCTCCCGGGGTGCGGGGTTTAGCCTCGCGTTGCTGTCAGAATCTGTACTGCCAGACGGAAGCCCATAGAGAATGCTTCCTCCTCACGGCGCATGCTTAATTTGGCCTGTATTTCCTTATAGGAGGAAAGGTCCTGCTCCGATATCTGCCCTTCGATTCGCTCGATTAAGTCCTTGTTCTGCTCTGCAATGAGCTGTTCGCCCTCTGACTGCGTTTGCGGCGCAAGAAGATGGTAGAGATCGGTCAATATGCTGGCCATTTGGGGAAACCTCCTTTGTGGTATTTATTAGCCACATAGTATAGAGTATCCAAATCTACAAGTCAAGAGCTGCGGAGAAAAATGGAGTATTTTGACGCATCCATGAACTGCCGGACAGACGCTGACCGCCCCCCGGGAGCTCCCCCGTGTCATACGGCAGGGTCTGCTGACAACGTTGTTGGGCAGACGCTTCGCCCGATCTATGGGAGCCGCCCGCTTCAGACCGGACGGTCCACAGTGGAAGCGCAAAAAACAATCACCCCCGTCATGCAGGAGGATTCTTAAGGAACGTAGTTCCTTAAGGGTGCTTTTGCTTCTTTTCGCACAAGCGAAAAGAACGCCCCTGGGCGGCCGGCAGGCCGCCGGGACGGTCGATTGCGCCAAAGGCGCAAATGACGTCCCCGGGAGGCGAGGCGCGAATCTAAAATAAGAAAAGAGCCCCCGCCGCCGCGCAGCGGCGGAACGAAACAACCTGCAACGAAGAAAGAAAAAGCGCGGAGCGGCCCGCAGGGCCGCAGATCACACGCCGCCGCCCGGAGGGCGGCGGAGGAAGGAGCTTCCAATGTCTGCCCAGCCCATTGTCGCCCTCCTCTACGACTTCGACAAAACCCTCTGTACCCAGGATATGCAAAACTACGCCTTCATCCCCTCCCTGGGCCTGGCCCCGGGGGACTTCTGGAAAATCGCCAACGACTTCGGAAGCCGGGAGAAAATGGACAGCGTCCTGGCCTATATGTACGCCATGCTCCGGGAGTCGGAGAAGCGGGGCATCCCCCTGACCCGCCAGCGGCTGAACCGCTGCGGACGGAACGTCTCCTTCTTCCCCGGCGTCGCCGACTGGTTTGAGCGGATCAACCGCCACGGCGGCCTCCTGGGCGTCCAGGTGGAGCACTATGTGATCTCCTCCGGCCTGCGGGAGATCATCGAGGGCAGCGCCATCGCCGGGGCGTTCAAGGAGATTTACGCCAGCGAGTTCTACTACGACGGGGAGGGGAACCCCGTCTGGCCCCGTCTGGCGGTGAACTTTACCTCCAAGACCCAGTTCGTCTACCGCATCAACAAGGGCGTCCTGGACGTCTCCGACGACCGGAAGCTCAACGACTCCATGCCCGACGACAGCAAGCGGGTGCCCTTCCCCAACATGATCTACCTGGGGGACGGCCTCTCCGACGTGCCCTGCATGAAGATGATGCGGGCCTACGGCGGCCAGGCCATCGCCGTCTACCAGGCGGCGAACCGCCGGGGGGTGGAGCAGCTGCTGCGCCAGGGGCGGGTGGACTACATCTACCCCGCCGACTACCGGGAGGGCACGGGGCTGGAGATCACGGTGAAGAACATCATCCGGAAGATGGCCGTCAGCCAGCAGCTCTACGAGGAGAAGGCCGGCCAGCTGAGGACCGTTCCATAAAAAATTTCCCGCCGCAGGAACATTTTCCGCCCCTTTGCGTCTGTATGGGTATAGGGCATGTTTGAAAAATGTCAAAACGCCCAAGCAGCGGATCTTTTTCCGCTGTGCGGCGTTAAAAATTCTTGAAATCCGTCAGGATTCCTGCGAATTTTTGCCTTGCCCAGCGAAAAAATCTCTCGCTGTTGGGCATTCCGCCATTTATCAAACAAGCCCTAGGCCGTTTACAGAAACAAAAAAGGAGGAACAAAGGATGAAAAGGAAACTGTATGCCCTGCTGTGGGCCGCCGCGCTGCTGCTGTCCCTGTCCGCCTGCGGCGCCGGAGCCGGGGGAAGCGCCCCCAAGGGAGAGTACAACACGGATGCCGCGGACAGCGTCTACGACACGCCGGCCGACATGCCGGAGGGGGATATGGGCTGGGAGAGCGGCGCGCCCGCCCCGGCGCCGGAGGAATCCCCCGACAGCGGCTCCGGCGGCGTCCCCGCCAACGCCAAGATCATCTACACCGCCGACATAAACCTGGAAACCAAGGATTTTGACGATGCGTCCCAGGCCCTGACGGACATTGTCAGGGAGCTGGGGGGCTACTTCGAGCACCGCAGCGTCAGCCAGGGGGGCCGCCGCAGCCTCGACTGCACCGTCCGGGTGCCGGTAGGGAACTTTGCCGCCTTCCTGGACCGGGCGGGGGAGGCCGCCCATGTGACCAGCCGCTCCGAGTACCTGGAGGACGTCAGCGAGTCCTACTACGACCAGGAGGCCCGGCTGACCACCCAGCGCACCAAGCTGGAACGCCTCCAGGAGCTCCTGGGCAAGGCGGAGAGCATGGAGGACATCATCACCCTGGAGAGCGCCATCAGCGACACGGAGCTGCAGATTGAGTTCCTCACCGGCAGCCTCCGGAAGTACGACAGCCAGATCAGCTACTCCACCGTCCGCCTTTACCTCAGCGAGGTCTACCGCCTCTCCACCGACGAGGAGGTCCCGGTGACCTTCGCCCAGCGGCTCTCCGCCGCCTTCTCCGCCGGCTTCCACCGAGGCGTGGAGGGATTGGAGGACTTCGTCATCGGCCTGGCGCAGATCTGGGTGCTGCTGGTGATCCTGGCGGCCGGAGCGCTGGTTGCGGTCCTGGTCCTCCGCCGCCGCAGGAGGCGGAAGGCCCTGGCGAGGGGGCCGGAGGCCGGAAGGATGCCCGCGCCCCCGGCGCCGGAGGCGAAAAAGGCCGAAAAAGAGGACTAAAGCTGACGCCGCAGCGGGAAGGGCCCTGGGGGGCCTTTCCCGTCTGGCGGGCCGGTTTATTATGAGGAAAGGGAGGGAACGCTGTGCATATCCCGGGATGCCTGACCACGGAGACGGAGCTGCTGGAATTTGACCGGGCGCTGGAGGAGGCGCTGGCTCCGTCGGCGGACTACGACGTCTCGCAATGGCTCTACGTGCCCAATACTTACCGGGAGTACCGATACCTCCTGGGCACCCGGGGGGAGCGGCCCCTGCTGTGCATCGGGGTGAACCCCTCCACCGCCGTCCCCGGCGGGCTGGACAACACCCTCAAAAGCGTGGAGCGGGTGGCGTTCCACAACGGGTTTGACAGCTTCATCATGTGCAACGTCTACGCCCAGCGGGCCACCCGGCCCAAGGACATGGAGCGGGAGCTGAATCCCCGGCTCCACCGGGAGAACCTGGCGGCCTTCGCCTATGCGCTGTCTTTGTCGCCCGCGCCGGCGGTGTGGGCGGCGTGGGGGAATATCATCGAGGAGAGGAAGTATCTGCCCCTGTGCGTACGGGACATGGCGGAGGCCGGGCGCCGGTACGGCGCCCGGTGGTATACCCCCCGGGCGCGGTCCCCGCGGGGGCCCCCCCCTCCTCCGCTTTTTCGTAGGGAGGCCAGGCCGTTTGCGGAATTTGT
>VSNB01000220.1 GCA_009774055.1 Clostridiales bacterium | reverse complement strand
ACAGCCTCCACGGGGGCCTCCTCATACTCTCGGCTGGCCCGGAACACGGGGGCCATGCTGTACCGTTCCGGGATGATATATTCCCCCTGATCGTCCGTGTGGATCTTCGCCCGGCGCTCTTTCCCGTCCCGCAGGAAAGTAACGGTTTTGGCCGTGCGTTTCGTGATTTCAATGACGAAAACACAATTATGATCGCAGGCGCTGGTGTCAAAGTATTTCTTGCCGATTTCAAAAGTAAACATATTCAAAACCTCCATAAAATGACGGGTGGTGTGTGGTGTGGTCCGTGTCGGTGCCCTTTCCGTATTGGTTCGGGAGGTTGACCGCTGCCGTACTCTACGCCCCGGCAGCCGGGCGGCTGTGTTTCCCTTGAACTGTCTACATTATACATCTAACGTTAGATGAAAACAAGCGGAAAAGTAAACAAATCTAACGTTAGATTTTTATTGAAATCTAACAGTAGATAAAAACAAAGGAATGTGGTAAAATGACGGTGAGGTGATTAAAATGGGTAGACCCAAAAAGGAAAACGGTATGAGCGCCACGGACTACAAGCGCGAATTTAACGAAAAAGCCTATGATCGGATAAACGGATATGTAAAGCAAGGGAAGAAAAGCCGGTACAAGGCGGCGGCGGACGCCATGGGGTGCAGCTTAAACAGATTTATGGAGCAGGCCATGGACAAACTGGCGGCGGAGGTGCTGGGGGAGGAAATGACAGAGGAATAAACGGGAGGGGCCGGGACACTTTCGGCCCAGCCTCCAGAGCCGAAACAACAAAATTTTTGATTGCTGGATATTCCAACGGGCCGGAAAACGGAACCGTGGTAATATTAAGAAAAATTTTGATTATTTCGGCGGCTGGAGGCGACTATGAGGGCATACACATTTCACGGGAAAAGGAATATTTGTGGTGATCGCATAAGACTGGCCCGCCTGGCGAAACGCTTTTCACAGTCTGATTTATGCAGACAATTACAACTGATCGGGATCCCGATGGAGCGGGACAGCATAAGCAGGATCGAGAGCGGCAGCAGGTATGTGGCAGATTATGAAGTGACCACCATAGCGGATATTTTGGAGGTTTCCGTGTTGTGGCTGCTGGGAAGAGAGTGAAACCGGCGTGGTATTGCACCGCGCCGGTTTTGTCATGCCAAAAGGAGGCTGCTATGAATTACAAGGGATATAAACATATCAGGTGGGAGCAACGGCTGAAAATAGAGGGCGCCCTGCGGACTGGGGCAAAACCGGCGGCGATTGCGCAGGAATTAGGGGTATGCAAGAAAACGATCTATAATGAGATTGCACGGGGAATGTGCGTTCAGCAGACCAGCGAATACGAATTTGTGGAAAGATACTGCGCGGACGTGGCGGAGCGGAAATACCAGGAAAATTTGAGGGCAAAAGGGCCGGACATTAAGCTGGGGAAAGATTTTGCTTTTGTGGAGTACATCGAGGACCAGATCATAAATAAAAAGCGGTCCCCCGGTGCGGCACTGGCACAGATCCAGATTGACGGGAAAAAGTTTGATACAGAAATCTGTGAAACCACCCTTTACAACTGGATTTATCGGGGGGACATTTTCCTGAACTTGACCGAGGCGGATCTGCTGTATAAGGGGGGACGGCGGAACGAGGGGCGAAAAGCGGGCGACAATAACCGGGCCAGACCGGCCAAGGGGGACACCATCGAACAGCGCCCGGAGGAGATCAACAGCCGGGAAACTTTCGGAAACTGGGAAATGGACAGCGTTATGGGGTGCAAGGGCAGCAAGGCGGCCCTAGTGGTGCTGACCGAGCGGCTGACACGTTACCCCGTGATCGTCCGGGTGCCTGATCATACCATGGAAAGCGTGGTCCGGGCGCTGGACCGCATGGAGCGCCGCATGGGGGCAAAATTCCGGGAGGTTTTCCGGTCCATCACCGTGGATAATGGGTGCGAGTTCCAGGACTGCGAGGGGATGGAGAGATCCAAGCGGGCCAGGAAACCGCGCACAAAGATTTTTTATTGCCACCCATATTCTGCCTATGAGCGGGGTAGCAATGAAAACATGAACCGGATCATAAGGCGGTTTTTTCCAAAGGGGACCAACTTCGACAATGTGAGCGCGGCGGAGGTGGCGGAGGTGGAGGAGTGGCTGGCAAACTATCCGCGCCGGATCCTGGGGTGGAAAACGCCGCAAATGCTTTATGACGAATATATGACCGTGGCGGCCTGACCAGCTGAACACGGGAAAACGACCAGGCCGGAACCGCCCAGGGGAGCCGGCCAATTCTTTGCGCCATTTTTGCACCGCCAGCGCCGTGGAGGCGAGGAAAACGGGGATCCCACCTGGAGCGGGACCCCCGTTTTTAGGGCTATTAAAAACTTTTTATAATTTTTTGTAATTTAGTCTTGACATTTTGCGTCGGCGATTCAATCTGCGCGGCGATAGTCGGAGGGCTTCTTTAACAGTCTAAGGCGGCCGGCATTTCTCTGCCGGCCGCCTGCTGTTTATGTTTTACTTCCGAGCTTAAAGCTCGGAAATAAAACTTTTGATGCAAGCCGTTTTGCTCGCCGCTGTAAACAGCGGCAGCCGCAAAACATGGCAAATATTCCTTCCGGCCTTTCGGTTCGGAAGTAATATTACGATCCGCTCAGCTCCGCCGCCAGGCCGGCCCAGCCCTTCTCCAGGCCGGACGCGGACCCCTGGGTCCTGCTGACAGTGCCGCCGTCGTGGGTGAGGGCCAGATAGATGCCGTCCCCCCGGCTGGCCCAGCCGTTGGCCACGGCGGCCCCCTCGGGATTGGCGCCCTCGGCCACCCGGTACTGCACGTCCGCGCGGAACACGTCCACAAAACCGTCCTTCGCCAGCCCCGTATAGCTGCCGGCCCAGGCCAGGGAGTTGATCCGGTACTGGCCCGTATAGACCTCCCGGTCCTCCACGGGCCAGCTCTCCATGTTCCGCTCGATCTCCGCCTGGACCTGGCCGTCCACGATGTAGCCGTCCTTGTCCAGGTACAGCACCGTCATGCCCTCCGCCGTCTCCCAGTCGGGCTCCACGGGGATGACGTAATTCTCCGCAAAGGGCGTCTCATCCCCCACCGTCAGCGTCCGGGCCATGGCGACGAACAGCCTGTCGTACTGGTCCCACTTCGCCTGGGAGGCGGAGCCCTCCACTACGGGGCTGCCCTGGCCGGAGCCGGAGTAGAACTGCAGCAGCTTACCGTCCCCGGCGGCGGAGAGGTTGACGAAACTCCCCGTATACACGCTCTCCGGCTCGAAGCGCACCGACAGCTGGGCCCCGTCCGGGGAGGCGAACAGCCCGCCGTTCTCCCCCAGCTTCTCCGTGGTCCACGCCTCCGGCACGTAGATGCTCCACCCGTCCCCCTCGTAGAGGACACAGGGCACCTTCTCGCCGCTGACCTGCAGGCTCAGGCCCTTGTCCGGCTTCTTGTCCGGCTCCTGGAGCTCCTCCTGCCGCTGGTCGTCCGGCTCGTCGGGCAGGTCCTCCGGCTGGTTCCAGGGCTGCCAGACGCCCACGCCGATCCCCGCCGCCGCCAGCAGGACCACGCCGCCGATGATGCCGGCCTTCGCCTTCCCGCTGAGATTCCGCAAGGTTTCCAACATATTTGCAATACCTCCTGCTTCTGTCTATCAATTTGACAGGCGTTTTCAGATGCTGTCCGCCCGCAGGGGGCGGACAGCGTCCGCTCCCCGGGCTTTCGGGAGGTATCATACCATGGAAATGCTTCAAAGTCGTTTCATAGCGCTTACGAAACGGCAACAAATTTCTACCGGATGTAACAAAATTCCCCCGCTGGCGGAGCCGTCAGATTTCCAGCTCATCCTCCCCGACCAGGGCCAGCGCCGTCCGGGCCCCCGCCCGCATGCCGGCCAAAAAGCCGAACGTCTCGCCATACTCCCACGCCTCCTCCACCACCGCCCGAACCCGGTCCTCCAGGCCATCCCCGCCGTGGCGCAGGGCGAGGTTCAGACGATCCTCCACCGACAGCCTCGCGGCCCGCTCCGTCAGCGGGTCCTCGATTCTCCCCATTACCACGTCGTCCCCGCTCATCAGGTACCGTCCCAGTCGCCGCAGGCTTGTCCTTTGCAGGGTCTGCGCCATATCGTCCATAAAAATTCCCTCCTTTTTATGTAAAGAACCCAAGGGGTTTTCACCCAGAATTTCTTTATATTATAAAGTAATTTCTTTTCAAGGTCAATAGTGCGGCGAAAATATTCCTCTTGCCAAGACAAACAATTTCCTTTATATTAAAAACAAATATGTTGTATGGAGGAACAAATATGGGTATGGCTGTCAAGGTCCGTATGCTCCTGGCGGCGCGGGGGATGACGCTGAAGGAACTGGGGGCGCGCATGGACCCGCCTACCTCCGCCCAGAATATTGGTCAGAAAATCAAGAAGGACAATCTGACGGAGAACGACCTGTCCGCCATCGCCCGGGCCTGCGGCGCGACCTACGAGGGCATTTTCCGCCTCAACGACACGGGGAAGGAAATCTGACAGAAACAGCGCAGGCCCCCGGACGCAAACGCGCCCGGGGGCCTGCGAATTTGCTTTTTAAGCGAGCAGCGCCTCCAGATCCTCCATCTCCAGCCCCGGCTGAAGGGCCAGGTCCAAACCGTAGCCCACCACCTTGGCCAGCTCCCGGATCTTGTAGTCGATGCTGTCCGGCGTGACGAACAGCCCCTGGCCGGCCAGGCCGGACACCTGCTTCTCGTCGCCGCCGGACCGGGCCACCAGGTCCTTCGCCGCCGTCTCCACGCTCACTACCGTGGGTACGCCGATGGAAACCACCGGCAGCCCCAGCCCCTCCCGGTTCAGCGCCATCCGGTGGTTGCCCACCCCGCTGCCGGGGATGAGCCCCGTGTCGGAAATCTGGACGCTGCTGCACAGCCGGTCCAGGCTCCGGGCCGCCAGGGCGTCCGCCACCACCACCGCCGCCGGTTTCACCCGGTCCGCCGCGCCGCGAATCCACTCCGCCGCCTCCATTCCCGTGGTCCCCAGCACCCCCGCGCCGATACCCGACACGCTGCGGAACCCCGGCAGGGCCTCCTCCAGATGCCGGGTCACCAGCAGGTGGTCCAGCATCCTGGGGCCCAGGGCGTCGGGGGTCATGGCCGGGTTGCCCAGCCCCGCCGCCAGCACCGGCCCCTCCTCCGGCAGCAGGGGCTCCAGCAGCGCGGCCACGGCCCGGACGGTCCGCCGGAACACGTCCCCCTCCCGCCGCCACAGGGCGGACACGTCCAGGGT
>VSNB01000022.1 GCA_009774055.1 Clostridiales bacterium | reverse complement strand
AAGGGCGTGGGCGGCGGTAAGTTCAACCCCAACGCCCAGGTCACCGGCTACGCCGCCCTGGCCATGATCCTGCGCGCTATCGGCTACACTGCCAACGGCGGCTTCACCGGCTCCGACTGGGAGGTCCAGACCGCACGCACCGCCGAAGCCCGCAAGATCACCAAGAACATCATGACCGGCACTCTGGGTCAGAATGCCAACCGTGAGACTGTTGCTGAGATCCTGTTCCAGGCCATCCTGGTCAACATGGTCGACCACAACATCCTCAACACCAACAACGGTAACCAGGGTTACACTGAGATTGATGAAACCCTCGGCTACAAGACCTTCAAGCTGGAAGAGCTGGAAGGCGTTGTCGTTGCCAACGAGTTCGCTGATCTGTACAGCGCCTCCGTTCTGGCCAACGGCCGCACCAACTTCGAGGTCGCCAAGGATGATATCCGCGGCCTGGATATCAGCACCGAGATCACCGACATCGGCATGCGCCAGCTGGCTTATATCGCCGGCAGCCGGGTCCTGTCTATGGATGATACCGGTCTGAACAAGGTCACTGAAACTGGCGACGCCGTTGAGATCGACACCGCCGCCAAGTTCAGCGCTACCGCTGACATGAGCTATGTCGGCACCGGCGCTGACGCTACCCAGTTCTTTGTCAACTTCGGCCGTACCGGCAATGTCACCTGTGACCAGCGTCTGGAGTTCCAGGTAACCTTCCAGAATGCTACTGCCGAGACTTCCTTTGACAACTATGCCGGCGTCAACATCTCCGCTGTTGCCGCTGCTGACAACAATGATACGAACCGCGATAACAACTGGACCGTTACCGGAGCCAGCTTGAATGCGGACCGCACAGATTACGTGGCTGACAATTGGGCGACTACTCCCGTAACCTACCACAAGATCATCCGCGCTGACATCGACATCAGCGAGAACGATCTGGCTGTTCTGTACGGCATCTTCGGCGCCGCCGACAATAATCCCGGCCTGGGCAACAACGGCCAGCTGTGGGATCAGATCGATGGCGATGTGTTCGTTGGCACCGTCAGCACCAGCCCTGCTACCCGCGACGAGCAGGATCTGTCCAACAAGATTTCCTACAACAAGTTTGTTGCCGACTATCTCAACCCCGAAACCTATGACGTGAACTGGAACACCTCCGTCAACGGCGACTGGGTCAAGTTTATCGACAATGACCTGGACGGCAACGCTGACTATGCGTTCGTCACCCACTCCTGGCTGGATGAGGCCACCGGCACCTATACCAACCGTTCCGGCGACACCATCACCGAGTACTACCGCTTCAACGAGGAAAGCAGCACCGTTCGTTACATGGACGGCAACACTCCCGCTGTGGGCGATGTGGTTGTCTGCGCTCTGATCGACGGCCAGATCCTGGTCGAGCCTGCCAAGAACGAGACTGTTACCGTCTCCAACTATGACTGGCGCGCCGACAAGATCACCACCGACAAGGGTGAGTATGGTCAGTCCGGTATCGGCAACTGGACCGAGATGCAGCAGCTCATCCGCAACATGGAGGATCGTACCGAGTACATCGTACACTTCGATCACTTCGGCTTTGTCCGCGCTTACGAGCTGCCCGGCGGCACCCAGTACGCCCTGCTGACCGAGATCTATGCCAGCAACAACGCCACCGGCAATGTAATCCAGAACTGGCCCATGACTGTTGAGCTGAAGGCCGGCGAGGCGGAGATCGCCGAGTACGGCCTGGCTGGCGGCGGCAACAACATTTTCGTTGCCCGCACTCCCTGGACCGAGGTCATCAGCGTGATCGGCACCCAGCGTTACTACAACTGGCTGCAGCCCGCTATTGCCCACCTGGGCGTGACCCGCACCAATCCTGCCGGCCTTACTGCCGTCAAGGGTGACCCCAGCTTTTCCGGCAATTGGCAGTTCTGGCCCGACTGGAACCAGTACGTCAAGATCGTGAGCCCCGCTCCGGCGACCAATGTGACTGCTCTCAATGAGTTCAACTACGGCATCTATGACCGCACCAAGATTCCCGTGGAGCAGACCACTGCGAATACCTACAGCTTCACCAACGTTGCCATTGCCAACATCAATGGCGATACCGCTACCCTGTCCGGAGCCGCTCAGCTGCGTCTGGACAACGCCGGCAACCCCACTTGGTTCGATACCAACGGCAACGGCATCTGGGATGCTGGTGAGCGCGCCCGTTACGCTGTGGACTATGTCCAGCTGGGTACCGGCAATGTTGCCGCACAGCAGGTCAACTATCCTGTCCACGCCAACTACAGCGGCTACACCAACGGCGTTGTCAACGCCACCCACAACACCGAGTTCTACATCGTCCACAACGACGGCGTGGAGTACTTCAAGGATTACGTGAACATGCCCGCGCTGAACGGCGATAACTACATCTACGCCGCTTACGCCGTGGCCCGCGACACCTCCGCCGACAGCGCCACGCAGCCCTACTGGGTTGCCGACGTCATCGTCTACGAGGTCCGCACCTGGAACGACAACACCCGTACCAGCGTTGCTCTGGCTTACTTCGGTCAGAGCCGTACCACCGGCGAGGTCCAGATGATCAAGACCCTGAGCAACGTCGCCGGCGGTCCGATGGTCGATCTGGTTCCCACCAACCTGAACTGGAACGCCCAGGGCGGTACCTTCCATGACTTCTCCGGTTACGGCTTCTATCAGGTCTGGAACGGCAGCGAAGTGGCCGATGGTCAGATGACCGCCCGCCGCATCACCCGGATTCCCGAGACTAACCGCACCTATGCCAGCTACGGCATCTATGCCGGTACGGTTGACCGCGTGGCCGAGGATGCCGTGAACGGCGGCTACATCTACGTAAACGTGGTGGACAACACTGGGCGTGTCGTACGCAGCGTCGCTCTGGCTGTCAACAGCAACGTCTATGCTATCCGCAATGATAACGAGCTGGGCGGCGGCAACTACAACGAGGCTGTCGACCTGCGTTACAGCAACCTCAGCACCAACCAGGTCCAGCCCGGCGACCAGATCATCTGGCAGGGCGGCACTTGGAACACCAACACTGTCTGCTCCAGCGCTTACATCGTGGATCTGGGTAATTCCGCTGCGGCTGCCGGCACCATGGTCCGCGACCGTTGGGACGCGACCCCGACCTTCCTCAAGGTAACTGAGTGGGGCACCATCACCACCGAGCAGGGCACTCCCTCTACCAGCGATACCATCGACATCACCTTCAAGTTCACCTCCGCCACTACCGGCTTCCCCGGCCATAACGATGTGACCGTGAGCGTGCCGAAGGGTACCGCTGTGACCTACGACCTCAACAACGCGCTCTTCACTATCGAGGGCTGGAATGCCAGCACCGTGGTTGTTAAGGATGCGGATAATGGAAATGTCCTCACTGGTAGCGGCACCGATTACACCTGGACCGGTGCTCCCACTGCAACCTTGGCCCTGAATGCTGCCACTACTGACGAGGATCTCACGGTGGAAGTTACCTACGTCAAGGCTTCTTACACCCTGACCGTCACCACTGCCACCATGGGAACCGGAACCTCGACTATCACAGTAAATGGCAGTGCCTTTACGAGCGGAAACACTGTTAATGTTGGCGATATGTATGTCGTGACCGTCACCCCCGATGCCGACTACTCCTACACCTACACCGTCAACGGCGGCGCTTCCACCGCTCTTCCCGCCGGCAACCAGATCATCGGCACGATCGGTGGAGCCAACGTGACGATTGCCATCACTGGCAACAACGATGCGCAGGATGCCGAGGACGAGCGTGTTTCCGAGGATGTCAAGGTAGAGGGCGCTGATCCTGGTACGGACCCCACCACTGGCGTAAGCTATCAGACCGCCTATGAGGCCGCTGGCTTTACCGTTGGCGGTACCGGTCACAATGCGACTGTGAGTGTTGATGCGAAGAAGCTTCAGAGCTTCATTGATACGTACAATGTCTTGAACAACGGCCTCTTCAATACGCTCCGTCCTAATACGACCGGCACTCTCCTCGCTGCTGGCGTGACCTTCGCAGCCCCCGCCGATGCCACTGGCGTGAAGATCTGCTATGACGGCACCGACGCCGCTCCAACCACCAACTGGACGACGGTGGTAAAGAACACCACTGGCCGTGATGATTTCGACAACGATGGCGTACACCTCTACATTGCGGTAACGAACACGGACGCCACTGTTGGAACCGCTGCTCCCACGGGTACCGGGAAGGCTCTTGATGGGATCAACCCGACCTATGCAAACAGAGACAAGTATGTCTGGCTGCAGTTTACGAAGGCTGACGGCAGTAATCTGGGCGCTCCTGTTCTCTGCACCATCGACCTGACTTGGACCAACCTGTAATCCCTAAAATCCTGACAGGTTCAACTAAGTGAACCTGAGCCCCCGGGACCGTGAGGTCCCGGGGGCACTTCCCAGACAAACCCGGGGCATGCGGCCCCGGTTATAAAAGCCCCAGGATGTCCACGTGCGAGAAACATTCCGCCAGAATGGGAGGACAGGATGGAAGGAGGAGGGTTGACAAGAACGATTTCTGTGATATAATAAGGGACAATTGTAGCTTCCCTGCTCTTTTTCACATGATATTCAGCAGAATTGGCTTGGTCGCGAAAGGTGGCCGCCTCCTTATTTCAGAATCTCCCTCCGGTGGTTTTTCCGCACAGGTTATTTTTCTGAGGAAAACCATATAATGAAGAGGGGAGCGTCCGATTTGAGTAACAGTTCTGATGGAACCAAGAAGCGGAAGCTCGATAACTGGTTGCTGAATCTTTCCTACCAACATATAGGAATCTACAGTTGTATCGTTTTACTTCTTTGTCTCGTCTCTTTTGCTGTACCTGTGCTCGACGCGGTGATAGCTGCCTCCGGGGACGTCCAGGCGTGTCTGTGCGGCTGCGGGTCCGGAGGTCCCGGGGCCCCTGCCGTCTGGTACTATGTGGCGGCGGGCCTCACCGGGTTGGTCAACGTCCTGGCGATCATTTCCGTAGCGCTGGGTATCTACTCTGTGGCGGAAGCCCGTGCAGCATCGGAAGAGAACGCCGAAACCTGCCTGCGGATCGAACGGATCGACGATGATATGGAGGATCTGTTGCCCAAGGTGCTCGACTTGCAGAAGCATGTGGGCGGGACGGCGCGAAGGATGGGAAGTGTCCATCGCAGTATGCAGGCCATGCTCCTTCAGATGGAGCGGTTGCAGGCTGGCATGAGCAGGCTTGAGAAAAAGCTGGATACCCGTCTCAAGCAGCCTGTTGGCTATGGCGATGCCCAGCAGGAAGCGGACGACTTTGGCATTGAAAATATTGATAGGATTGATTCTTGACAACTGAATATGAATTAGGAGGTGTCAGCATTGTGCCTGCGGTATGTAAACGCTTCGATTGAAGCGTGCCAGAGAGCTGCGATTGCAGGAAACCTGTTTGACGGATACGCCAGACCATTTGACCATGCCCGCGTCTCTAAAGACGAGGAGGGCCGCTGGCAGTGCCCTGCGTTCGATGCTGTCGTACGGATCACGATCCTGGGGACCTGCCACCCTGAAGACAACCCGGACAATCCGATCTTGAAGGGAAAGTTTTTGGCTTTCCGTCTGAATATGACGCAGTGCCATCCGGACGTGGAAAAACGCCGGACAAAGGTATTAACTCATTTTTCGGTTGATCTTGGAGAGAAAAAGCGGAACAACGAGTTGGACACGGCATGTTATGATTATTTCCCCATGACGCATATCGTGCATGTGAATCCGCTCTCTCTGCCTGCGGAAGCCGACAAGTACTCACTAAAGCTTTTTGTAATGGAGGCGGAGCCGACGGAAGATCTTGCTTCTCTGGATTGGGCGAACAAGTCCACTATCCAGACGCTGTGGCAGATCCATTTTGAGGAGGTCCCTCCCGAAGCGGAGCCTGTGATGAGCGTGGACTGTAAACGACCTCTTGTGAGTTGAGGCCGGATCCGTCCGCTCGGGAACGGGCTTTGATCCGTACTTCCCCGCGAAAGACGACGCAACGCATTACTGAGAATGTCTCCCCCTGCGAAAGAGAACTTGGCCCCCGAAAGCAAAGGCTTTCGGGGGCCATTTTTATTCACCCAGCAATCATCCTTACAGCAGCACTGCTCCCCAGTCATAAAACAGGAACGCCCCACTCTCGCCGGCATCAAACCGCAGCGAAAAGGTTGTTTCCGCCGGGATCGTCTCGTCCCGGCAGTAAACCATTTCCCGGACCATCCGCCCGTCAGGGATTTGAACCATCCGCGTAGTATGGAGCGGGACCGTCCGCCCGTCCCAGCTTGCCGTCAGCGTCCCGCCGTGGACCAGTCCCCGCACGACCAGCAGTCCGCCGGAGCTCTCCTCATGCACCTTCATGGTATGGGAGGCGGAGAGGGGAAGTGCGCCGGGGGCCAGAATCAGCGGCGTTTGGTTATCGAAGGACTGGAGGCGCATATCCCCGGTGAATACCGCCGCCAACGGTTCCATTTGCAGCCGGTAACGCTGATTAGCGTAAAAAGTAAGGAAGCAGTTGTAAAAGTCGTTGCCCATCGAACCGGTTCCGAGCGTTTGGGCCATATCCAGCAGACGGACGGCCTCTGTCTCGCCGGTGTCCAGATTGGTCAGGGTCAGTCTGACGGGAAAGGACGTATTGGGCACGTTGCCGCTGATGTTCCCGGACATACCGATTCGGTTCACATAGGCGTTTGCAGGGACGCAGATGTCGGTCTGCAAAGTTGTACATGCCGCCAGGTTGTTTTTGACGAGAGTCATCTGCGCGACTTCCTGCATATAGCTGCTGCCGCTGCCCAGCGACGTACCTGCGGGATTTTTCCCCGCGTAGTATACGCCGTTTAACAGAGGCGCGCTGGTAACGCCGGTCCCATCCTTCGCCGGGTTCTGATGGAACACCCCCACCTGCCAGGGGACCGGTTCCATATCCTGTACCGCGCTGTAGTGGTTGTAGGCCAGCCTGCGCAGCCGGTCCAAGACTTTCCGGTCCAGGGCAGAGGCGTTCTGCTTCGCCTCCGCCGCTCCCTGGGCGTTTTCCGTCATTCCGTCCTCCAGTCCAGCGCACATCTGATTGAAGTCCGTGCGCATGATCCGGTCCGTCTCGTCCCACTGGGGCAGGTGGTAGTTTTTGGTGTAGTTCATACAGGTTTCTCCTTTTGATTTGATGTTACCGATAAAAATCCGGTACACACTGGTGTGTACCGGGCCAAAAGTTGCCGTAGACCGTGCAACGGCAGACTGCACAATTTGCAAGAATTTGTCTCCCCACAAAATCCACCCATTATATGAGATTTTTTCTCACAGGAGCATTGATTTTTCTGCAAAATGTGTATATACTAGAAACAGCAGATGAGAGGAGAATGAACATGCTTCTGCAATTTAATTTTAAGAACTACCTGTCCTTCCGGGATGACACGACGTTGGACCTCACCGCAACCAATATCACCGAGCACCCCGCCCACGTCGTCACTATCGGAAAGGAGAAGGTCCTGCCCCTCGCCGCCATCTACGGCGCCAACGCCAGCGGCAAGTCCAATGTGCTGGAAGCGTTCCATTACATGACCACATACGTAGTAAATTCCTTTGCCTTTGGCGGCGACAACGCCAAAGACAAAAGCAGCGACCAGCTCAGCTTCCTCCCCCCTACGCCCTTCCTGTTCGATGCCGCCAGCAAAGAGGCGGAATCCTCCTTTGAGATCTATTTCATTATCTCGGAGCAAAATGACTGCAAATCCTATCATTATGGCTTCACCATTGGCGCCGATGGCGTCCACGAGGAGTGGCTGAATAGCAAAGCGAAAAATTCCTCCAGGTATAAGAAAATCTTTTACCGGAACGGCAATTCCCTTGACCTCTCCGGCCTGCCCGCAGTCGGTCGGGGCATGATTTCCATCGCGCTGGAGCCGGAAGCGCTGATCGTCTCGCTGGGCGCGAAGCTGAAAATAGGCGAGCTGAAACTGATCCGCGACTGGTTTTACGATAATGAACTCGCCGATTTTGGAAATCCCAGCGAGAATCTAACGCTGTCCACTCAGGTTCCCAAGGAATTTGTCACCGACAGGGACTTCCAGCGCCGCGTTGCCGCGTATTTTTCCTCCTTCGATCCCTCCATCCGTGATTTTCAGATTTCCCAGATCGAGGAAGCCGAAGACGATGGCTCCGGCCGGGTCGGGCGGGCCCGGATTGACGCCGTACACCAGATGGTCGATTCCGATGAAACGGCCCTGCTTCCCATGACGGTTGAGTCCGCCGGTACCTTGAAAATGTTCGCGCTGTACCCCCTGCTGGAATCCGTTTTGCAGCACGGCAGCGTACTGTTTGTCGACGAGCTCAACGCCCGCCTGCACCCGCTGCTGCTCCGCACAATCCTGATCATGTTCCTGGACCCCAAGTCCAACCCCAACCACGCCCAGCTGCTTTTCACCACCCACGACCCCTGGCACCTGTCCCTTCTCCGCCGGGACGAGGTTTGGTTCACGGAGAAGAACGAGCAGGGTATTTCCACCCTGTACTCGCTGGTAGATTTTGAGGATGAAAACGGTGCAAAGATCCGCAAGGATGAGAATTATAGTAAAAATTATCTTCTGGGCAAATATGGCGGTATCCCCGCCGTATACAATCTGGACATTTTAGGGGGCGAGTAACCGTGCCGGACCGGTCAGGAAAGAGAAAACCAAGGACCCCACGGGGCCTCGCCCCCAGATTGGGTTACTATTTTATTGTAACGGACACGAAAAAAACGGAGAAAAACTATCTTCTGGGCCTGCGGGACGCCATTCCCAAGGAGCTCCAGCGCCAGCTCACCATCCACGTGGAGAACGCCCCCACGGAAAAGCTGGTGGAAAAAGCCCTGGAGGCGGCCGGCCTGCATTCCCAGTACGGCGAGATATGGATCGTCTTCGACCGGGACCGGGTGACCGATTTTGATCAGATCATCCAGGAAGCCGAGGCCCACGGCATCCACGTCGCCTGGTCGAATCCCTGCATCGAGGTCTGGTTCAGCGCCTACTGGGGAAACATGCTGTCCGCCCCGGAGTCCAAGGACTGCTGCTCCCAGTTTTCCGCCGCCTATGAAAGGAAGGTTGGTCAGGAATACGACAAGGCGGAGGATGCCATCTACACCAAGCTATGCGGCAGCGGAAGCGAAGCGGATGCCATTCAGCGCGCGGAGCGGCGGCTGCAGGCACACCTCGAAAACGGTCAGAGCATCCCCTCAAAAATGATCCCCTGCACCACGCTGCACCGCCTGGTGCAGGAGATCCGCCGCAAGATTCCCGCCTGACGCCCCCATACATAGGACGCCCGGACCTGCCGGTCCGGGCGTCCTTCTGTTATTTAAAATACTTCGCCGCGCTGCGGAACAACCCCATATCGTAGTTTCCGGGCACGTTCCGGCAGAGGTCGGGGCCGATCCGTTCGCTGTGGCCCATCTTGCCCAGCACCCGTCCGTCGGGAGAGGTAATGCCCTCGATGGCCCACAGGGAGCCGTTGGGGTTGAAGGCCGTATCCATCGTGACCCGGCCCTCCAGGTCCACATACTGGGTGGCGATCTGACCGTTGTCCGCCAGCCGCTTCAGCACGTCCTCCGGCGCGATAAACCGGCCCTCGCCGTGGGAAATGGGGACGTTGTAGCCGCTTCCGCCCAACTCCGCCTCCATCAGCCAGGGGGAAAGCTTGGAGCAGACCCGCGTGCGCACAACGGATGACTGGTGCCGCCCGATGGTGTTGTAGGTCAGGGTGGGGCAGTTCTCGTCCGTATCCCGGATTTCGCCGAAGGGAAGCAGCCCCAGCTTCACCAAGGCCTGGAAGCCGTTGCAGATGCCCAGCATCAGGCCGTCCCGGTTCTGGAGCAGGTCGTGGATGGCGTCCGTCAGCCTGGAATTGCGCAGGAAGGAAACAATGAATTTCGCCGACCCGTCCGGCTCGTCTCCGCCGGAGAACCCGCCGGGGAGAAAGACAATCTGTGCGTGACTGATGGATCGCTCCAGCTCCAATGCGGACTGGGCCAGGGCCTCGGGGGTCAGGTTGCGGACCACGTCCGTCTCCACCGTCAGCCCCGCCCGGAGGCAGGCCCGGACGCTGTCGTACTCGCAGTTGGTGCCAGGGAACACGGGGACCACCACCCGGGGCCGCGCGATGCCGCGGGGCATCACCGCAGGAGCCTGCCCGTTCCAGGTGATGGGCTCCGCCTTACCGGTTTCGACAGTCCGGGTGGGGTACACGCCCTCCAGGACTGCCTCGTTGATCGATAGCAATTCGTTGATTTCTTCAGAATCATGCCCAACCGTAATCGTTTCTTCCGCGATGGTAGCGCCAATCCGCTGGGCATAGACACACTCCGTCTCCTCCGCCAGCTCCGCCGCAATGGCCCCATAGAACGGGACGAACCACCAGGAATCCTCCAGCCCGGCCTCGGACCGGAAGCCCACCCGGTTGCCGAAGGACATCTTCATCACCGCCTCGGCGGCGCTGTCCTCAATCGCCCAGGCGGCCTTTACCTTCCCGGCCCGGGCCAGGGCGTGGAACGCCTCCCAGGCGGCCTTGGTGTTCGCCGGGTCCGCTCCGGCGAAAAGATACACCGGATGCCCCGCCGCCTTGAACTCGGGGGTGATAACCTCCCCCGCCTTGATCGGCGCGACGGCGAAGGAAATCACCGTGGGCGGCACGTCCAGGTCCATGAAGGAACCGGACATGGAGTCCTTCCCGCCGATGGCGGCGCAGCCGTAGTCCAGCTGGGCCGCCAGCGCACCCAGGAGGGCGGCGAAGGGCTTGCCCCAGCGCTCCGGATCATTGCGCAGCTTCTCAAAGAACTCCTGGAGGGTGAGATACGCCTTCTTATAGTCCGCCCCCGCCGCCACCAGCTTGGTCAGGGAGGTGACCACGGCGTCCATAGTCCCGGAGAAGGGGTCGATGCTCAGCCGCTCCGGGTCGCAGCCGTAGGCCATGACGCTGGCCTGCTCCGTCTCCTGCCCCGGCAGGACCGGCAGCAGGGCGGTCATGGACTGGGCGGGGGTCCGCTGGGTCTTCCCGCCAAAGGGCATGGTCACGCTGCCCGCACCGATGGTGCTGTCAAACCGCTCCGCCAGTCCCCGCCGGGAGGCGCAGGGCAGGCTGGCGGCCAGCTCCCGCAGGGAGCGGTACCTGGGCTGTCCCATAGCGGTGCGGTCCTTCTCCCCCACAGTCACCGCCGCGCGCTTCACCGCGCCGTTGGTGTCCAGGAAGGCGCGGCTCAGGTCCGCGATGACCGTCCCCCGCCACTTCATCACCATCCGGGGACTCTCGGTCACCACAGCGGCCCGGTAGGCTTCCAGGTTCTCGGTCCCGGCCAGGGCGACGAACTTCTCCTCATCCTCAGCGGCCACCACCACCGCCATGCGCTCCTGGCTCTCGGAGATCGCGAGCTCGGTGCCGTCCAGACCGTCGTACTTCTTCCGCACGGCGTCCAGATCGATCTCCAGCCCGTCCGCCAGCTCACCGATGGCAACCGACACGCCGCCCGCGCCGAAGTCGTTGCACCGCTTGATCATCCGGGTCACCTCGGGATTCCGGAACAGCCGCTGGAGCTTCCGCTCCTCGGGGGCGTTGCCCTTCTGGACCTCGCTTGCCATGGTGGTGAGGGACTGCGTGTTGTGGCTCTTGGAGGACCCTGTGGCCCCGCCGATGCCGTCCCGTCCCGTCCGGCCTCCCAGAAGGATGACCACGTCCCCGGGGGCGGGCCGCTCCCGGCGTACATTGGCGGCGGGAGCCGCCGCCACCACCGCGCCGCACTCCAGATGCTTGGCGATGTAGCCCGGATGGTACAGCTCCGCCACATGGCCGGTGGCGAGGCCGATCTGGTTGCCGTAGGAGGAGTACCCCGCCGCCGCCGTCTGGGCGATCTTCCGCTGGGGCAGCTTGCCGGGGAGGGTGTCCTCAAAGCTGGCCCGTGGGTCGCCGCAGCCGGTGACACGCATGGCCTGATGGACGTAGGCCCGGCCCGACAGGGGGTCCCGGATGCACCCGCCGATGCAGGTGGCCGCGCCGCCGAAGGGCTCGATCTCCGTGGGATGGTTATGGGTCTCGTTCTTGAACATGAGCAGCCAGTCCTGCTCCTTCCCGTCCACTACGGCGGGAACATGGATGGAGCAGGCGTTGATTTCCTCGCTCTCGTCCAGCTCGGGGAGCAGGCCCCGCTTTTTCAGCGTCTTCGCGCCGATGGTGGCAATGTCCATCAAGGTCTGGGGCCGCTTGGCGGCCTTCTCCTCGCCGTACACCTCCCCCCGGGCCGCCAGATAGCGTTCGTAGGCCGCCTTCACGCTGGTATCATATTTCCTGTCCGAAGCCTCGATCTGAATATTCTCCAGATGGGTGGAAAAAGTGGTATGGCGGCAGTGGTCGGACCAGTAGGTATCCACCACCCGCACCTCGGTAATGGTGGGGTCCCGATGCTCGGTGTCCCGGAAGTAGGCCTGCAAAAATGTCAAGTCGTCCAGGTCCATGGCCAGCCCCAGCCTGTCCAGCAGGGCGGCGAGGCCGTCCCCGTCCAGCCCGGTGAAGCCCGCCAGCGTCTCCACCATAGGCGGCGCGCCATGGGCGCTGACCAGGGTCTCCGGCTTCTCCATGGAGGCATCCCGGCTCTCCACGGGGTTGATGAGGTAGCCCTTAATCTTCTCCAGATCCTCCCCGCTCAGCTTTCCCTCCAGCAGGTACACCTTGGCGTGGCGGACCAGGGGCCGCTCCACGCCGGCCATCAGCTGTACGCACTGGGCGCAGGAGTCGGCCCTCTGGTCGAACTGCCCCGGCAGGGCCTCCACCGCCAGCAGGCTGTGAATGCTCGGGGGCTCGGGGAACGTCTCGTCCCACACCACGTCCACCTGGGGCTCGGAGAATACGATGTGCTTTGCCTTCTCATAGACGGCGGGCTCAATCCCCTCCACGTCATAACGGTTCAGGATGCGGACGCCCTCTATATTCTCGATCCCCAGGAAGCCCCGCAGGTCCCCCAGAAGGTTCCCGGCCTCCGGAGACAGGCCGGGACGTTTTTCCACAAAAATCCGATAGACCATTACTTCTTTTCCTCCAGCGCCTTCATCGCCCGCCGGCCGATGTCCCGGCGGCAGCAGGCGTTATCAAAGTGAATCCGATCCGCCAGGGCGTAGGCCCTCTCAACGGCGGCGGGCAGATTTTCCGCCACCGCCGCCGCGCCCAGGACGCGGCCTCCGCTGGTCAGCAGCTTCCCGTCCTTTTCCACCGCGCCGGCAATGTAAATGCTCTCGTCCCGCCCCGCTGCGGGCAGGGTAATGGGAAAGCCCTTTTCATACTTCTCCGGGTAGCCCTTGGAGGCCAGAATCACGCAGCAGGCGGACTTTTCGCTGAATTTGACCTCCGCCTCCGCCAGGGTCCCTTTGGACACCGCCAGCATGATTTCCAGCAGGCTGCTCTCCAGCAGAGGCAGCGCCACCTGCGTCTCCGGGTCGCCGAAGCGGCAGTTATACTCGATGACCTTGGGACCCTCCGCCGTCAGCATCAGGCCGAAGTACAGGCATCCCTTGAAGGGACGCCCCTCCGCCTTCATGGCCCGGATGGTAGGCAGGAAAATCTTTTCCATGCACTCCGCGGCAATTTCGGAGGTGTAGCAGGGGTTCGGCGCAATCGTCCCCATACCGCCGGTGTTGAGCCCCTGATCTCCGTCCAGAGCCCGCTTGTGGTCCATACAGGACACCATGGGGACCACCGTCTCCCCGTCGGTAAAGGACAGAACGGACACCTCCGGCCCGGTCAAAAATTCCTCAATGACCACCGTGGCGCCGCTGTCTCCGAAAAGCCGGTCCTCCATCATAGAGCGCACGGCCTCCCGCGCCGCCTCCCGGGTTTCACAGATCAGCACTCCCTTGCCCAGGGCCAGCCCGTCGGCCTTGACCACCACAGGCAGCGGGCAGGCGTCCACATAGGCCAGCGCCTTGTCCAGCTCGGTGAAAATCTCATAGGCGGCGGTAGGGATACCGTATTTTTTCATCAAATCCTTGGAGAATGCCTTGCTGCTCTCAATGACGGCGGCGTTCTTCCGGGGACCGAAGCAGGCGAAGCCCTCCGCCTCCAGCTCGTCCACCATCCCCAGAGCCAGGGGATCATCAGGGGCCACCACCACGAAGTCCACAGCGTACCGCTTCGCCGCGGCGACAGCGGCGAGGATGTCCGTGGCGGAGCCTCCCAGGCAGACGGCGTCGGCGGCGATGCCGCCGTTGCCAGGCAGGGCAAAGATTTTTTCCGCCCGGGCGTCCTCCTTCAGCTTCTTTATGATCGCGTGTTCGCGGCCTCCGCCGCCAACCACAAGAATTTTCATTTCCCTATCTCCTTCTTGCCGCCCCTGCGGGGCGGCCCTTCTGCCTATCTCATTATAGATTCGCCCTGCCGGGCGGGGCCTTCTTTTCGCGCGAGCGAAAAGAAGCAAAAGATCGCTTAGGAAACTACGTTTCCTAAGAACCTTCCTGCATTACGGGGGTGTTTATTTACGCTCCGACGTACCCTGATTGTTCTATTCTGGTACCTTCGTTGGTGCGCCGGACTTCTGCGTCTACCCACGGGCACACTTGGGCGCCTACCGTCATACACGCTGAATCTCCCGGGGTTCTTTTCGGGAGCTCCCCGTGTGAAACGGTAGGGTCTGCTGTTGACATCCTCAAATAGACGCTTCGCCCGATCCATGGGAGCCAACCCGGTTCAGACCGGACAGACTACAGTGGAACCGCAAAAACAAAATATCCCTGTAATCATAAGGGAGTCTTGAACCGTAGGTTCAAGCACGTTTTTGACTACTTTTGGCGTGGGCCAAAAGTAGGCGCAGGGTCCGGGGGCGCGCAGCCCCCGGGCCGATTCGAGAAACCACTCCCGTTCGCCGCCTGGAGGCGGCGAAGATACCCCCGAGCAGTCAATCAAGACCCCATTAGTGGTGGAACAGCCGCATCCCCGTAAACGCCATCACCATATCATAATCATTGCACTTGGCAATCACCAGATCATCCCGGATGGAGCCGCCGGGCTCAGCGATATACCGTACACCGGAGCGGCGGGCCCGCTCGATATTGTCCGGGAAGGGGAAGAACGCATCGCTGCCCAGGGCCACGCCCTTGCGGTTGTCCAACCACGCCCGGGCCTCCTGGGCTGTCAGGCGGGAGGGCTGGGAAACAAAATACTTCTGCCAGTTTCCGGGAGCGCAGACATCCTCCTCGTTGCCGTTGATATAGCTGTCAATGACGTTGTCCCGCTCAGGCCGGCCCAGCTGGGGCAGGAAGGGCAGCCCCAGCACCTTGGGATGCTGGCGCAGGTGCCAGGTGTCCGCCTTCATGCCGGCAAGCCTGGTGCAGTGAATCCGGCTCTGCTGTCCGGCGCCTACGCCGATGGCCTGGCCGTCCGTGGCGTAGCACACGGAGTTGGACTGGGTATATTTCAGCGTAATAAGAGCCACGATCAGATCCCGCTTGGCCTCCTCAGGAAGGTCCTTGTTGGCGGTGACCATGTTCTCCAGCAGATGCTTCCCGATCTTGAACTCGTTGCGGCCCTGCTGGAAGGTGACGCCGAACACGTCCTTCGTCTCCTGGGGCGCGGGGACATAGGCGGGGTCAATGCGGACGATGTTATAACCGCCCTTCCGTTTGGTCTTCAGGATTTCCAGTGCCTCATCGGTGTAGCCGGGGGCGATGACGCCGTCGGAAACCTCCCGCTGGATGAGCTTGGCGGTAACCGCGTCGCACACGTCGCTGAGCGCCGCCCAGTCGCCGAAGGAGCACAGGCGGTCCGTGCCCCGCGCCCGCGCGTAGGCGCAGGCCAGGGGGCTCTGGTCCAGCTCGGGCACGTCATCCACAAAGCACGCCTGCTTGAGGGCTTTGCCCAACGGCAGGCCCACGGCGGCGGAGGTGGGCGAAACGTGCTTGAAGGAGGTGGCGGCGGGCAGCCCTGTGGCCTCCTTCAGCTCCTTCACCAGCTGCCAGGCGTTCAAGGCATCCAGGAAATTGATATATCCGGGCTTGCCGTTGAGTACCTCCAGAGGCAGGCTGCCGCCGTCCCTCATAAAAATTCTGGAGGGCTTCTGGTTGGGGTTGCAGCCGTATTTCAGTTCCAGTTCGTTCATGGATAGCTCCTTTTCTTTCAAAAATCCGAAGGCGTTCCGCCTTTTCCTACCGCAGGATTACTATTTAACCGATAAAAATGATACCATTTTTCCTCTTCATCGTATAAATCCCGGTACAGCTTCGTCTCCGTCCGCACAAAGCCGGCCTTTTCCAGCGTTTTCCATGAGGCGGCGTTATCCACCCTGGCCGCGGCGCAGAGCAGGCCGACCGGATACGTCCGCAGAAAGTACGCCGTAAAAGCCAGAAGCGCCTCCGCCATGTAGCCCCTGCCCCGGAAGGCCGCGCCAAGAAAATATGTGACCCCCACCTGCCGGACGTCCTCATAATACGTGCTTCCTACGGAGCCGATTACCGTATGGTCCTCCAGGGTTTCTATGGCGTACGCCAGATAGTCCCTTTGGGGATCGTCCGCCGCGCAGAGCGCCCTGGCCTCCTCGATCCACCTGCCCATCCACCGATGGCAGTCCCGGCAGTCTCCGAAAATATCGCCCAGGCTCCCATCGGAGGCCATGTCAATAAACGCCGGGGCATCATCCAGGCGCAGCTCACGGATCAGCAGGCGGGCGGTCCTGATCTCCACCCTGCGGCTCACACGCTCAGCTCCGCCTGCATGGCCTCGTCCGGGTATCTCTCCAGCAGCGGCGCAATCTCCTCCCGCAGGAACTCCGTCACCTGGCTGGGCGCCCGGCCCACGTACTTCTCCGGGGCCATCTGGGCATCAATCTCCTCCCGGGACAGGGGGAACAGCGGGTCCGCCACAATGCGGTCGATGAGGTCGTTGACCCCGCCCTCCAGCTTCACCCTGCGGGCGGCGGCGTGGGAGTGCTCCCGGAGGGCCTCGTGGAGCTCCTGGCGGTTGCCGCCCCGCTTCACGGCCTCCATCATGATATTTTCGGTTGCCATGAAGGGCAGCTTCTCCATCACGCGGCGGCGGACCACCCGGTCATAGACCACCAGCCCCGCCGTAACGTTGATATAAATCTCCAAAATAGCGTCCACCGCCAGAAACGCCTCCGCCACGGCGATGCGCTTGTTGGCGCTGTCGTCCAGCGTCCGCTCGAACCATTGTGTGGCGGCGGTCATGGCGGGGTTCACTCCGTCCTGGATGACGTACCGGGCCAGGGCGCAGATGCGCTCGGAGCGCATGGGATTGCGCTTATAAGGCATGGCGGAGGACCCGATCTGGTTCTTCTCAAAGGGCTCCTCCATCTCCTCGAAGGACTGCAGAATCCGCAAATCATTAGCAAACTTGCAGGCGGACTGGGCCACGCCGGAGAGGGCGGCGAGCATATAGGCGTCCGTTTTCCGGGAATAGGTCTGGCCGGAGACGGCCACGCACTTCTCGAAGCCCATCTGCTCCGCCACCAGGCGTTCCAGCTCCTTGACCTTCTCCTCGTCCCCCTCGAACAGCTCCATAAAGCTGGCCTGGGTGCCGGTGGTGCCCTTGGCCCCCCGGAGGCGGAGCTGGCTCACCTGAAACTCCAGGTTCTCCATATCCATCACCAGCTCGTTCATCCACAGGGTCGCCCGCTTGCCCACGGTGGTCAGCTGGGCGGGCTGCAGGTGCGTATAGGCCAGGCAGGGCAGGCTTTTATACCGCTCCGCAAAGGCGGCGAGATTCCGCAGCGTCTGGGCGCACTTGCGCAGCGTCAGCCGGGCCGCGTCCCGCAGAATCAGAATATCGGTATTATCCCCCACGTAGCAGCTTGTCGCCCCCAGATGGATAATGGCCTCCGCGTCCGGGCACTGCTGGCCGTAGGCGTAAACGTGGCTCATGACGTCGTGGCGGACCAGCTTCTCCCGGGCCTCGGCCACATCGTAATTGATAGCCTCGGCGTGGGCCTCCAGCTGGTCGATCTGCTCCTGGGTCACGTTGAGCCCCAGCTGGCGCTCCGCCTTGGCCAGGGCGATCCACAGCTTCCGCCAGGTTCGGAATTTGTTGTTGTCGGAGAAAAGATACTGCATCTCTTTGCTGGCATACCGGGTTGACAGCGGCGAGGTGTAGCCGTCGCGGTTTCGTTCCATGGCGCGCCTCCTTCAGCAGTGCTTGTTGCAAATAGTGGTGTGGCGGTTTCCGTGCTCCAGATCGATATATTCCACAAAGAGAGAAACCTTGTTGTCCGGGTTGAGGCTCTCCCACAGCTCCTTCGCCAGCGCGGAAGCGTCCGGCGCGTCAACGGCAACTGGAATAGGCTCCCCGGTAAAGGAGGGCAGCGGGTTCCCGTCCCCCTGATAGGTGCTGATGAAATGCCCGGTTCCGGCCGCAGGGGCCTCATACTCGAAGAAGTACCGGCAGCAGCAGCTCTCGTCGCCGTCCAGGCTCTTGAGGATGGACAGGGCATACTTGCCGTCAGGCTGGACCACACCGGAAATGCGGGGGGTCCAGTTGGGGCCGTCGGGCTCGAAGGTGCGGCTGTGGAGGCCGTGGCGGTAGCAGCGGCCCTCGGCCATGTGCTGGCGGATGGTGTCGGTCTGGTCGCCGTTGGTGACGATAGTGGTCCCGTTCTCCAGCCGCCGGACAGGATGGTAGATGATGAGGGAAGGATCTGTCATCCTGCTCTCGTCGAAGGCCTTGGTGCGGATGCCGTCCTCCGTCTCCTCAAAAATCCGGTTGCGGCTGTTCTCGCTGCGGCCCATGATGAAATAGGCGATGACGGCGCTCCTGCCGTCGGCGCTGCGGCCCAGCAGAATGCCCCGGCCTGGATAGCTGTTTCCGCGCAGCAGCGCGCAGAGGTCTTTTTTCATAGTGCGTTCTCCTTTTCCTTCACGATCTGAGCAGAAACGGTTTCCACCGCCTGGGGCAGCAGGACCCACTCGGCCTGCTCCATCACTCTCCGCTGCAAAATTTCCGGGGTATCTCCGGGGAGGACGTCCACCGCCTTCTGCGCGATAATCTGCCCGCCGTCCACAATCTCGCTGGCGTAGTGGACGGTGGCCCCGGTGACCTTCACGCCGTAGTCCAGCGCCGCCTGATGGACCCGCAGGCCATAGAATCCCTTCCCGCAGAAGGAGGGGATCAGAGCGGGGTGGATATTGATCACCGGCTTTCCGAACCGGCGCAGCAGGTCCCCCGAAAGGATGCCCAGAAAGCCTGCCAGGACCACCAAATCGATCTGGTATTCCATAAGCGCGGCAAGGACCTTCTCCTCAAACGCCGGCTCCCTGCGGACAATGACGGCGCAGGGGATGCCCGCCTTTTCAGAACGCTGGATGGCGCCGATTCCGGCCTTGTCTGCAATCACCAGGGCGATGGAGCCGCTTTTCAATTCCCCGCGGCCCTGGGCATCGATGAGTGCCTGCAGATTGGTGCCGCCGCCGGAGGCGACCACGGCGATCCGGGCGGTCAGCATAGGACCACCCGCTCCTCCCCGGAGACGATCTCACCCATGATGTAGGCGTCCTCGCCCTGCTCCCGGAGGACGGCCAGGGCTCTGTCCGCCTGCTCCCTGGGCACCACCACGTCCATGCCCACGCCCATGTTGAAGGTGTTGAACATGTCCCGCTCCGGAATGTTCCCGCTCCGGGCGAGGAAGTCGAAAACAGGCGGCGTCCGCAGGGCGGCCTTCTCAATTTTCGCTCCCAGGCCGCCGGGGATCGAGCGGGGAATGTTCTCATAGAACCCGCCGCCGGTGATATGGGAAATCCCGTGGACCTCCACCTGCTCCAGCAGGGCCAGGACAGGCTTGACGTAGATCCGGGTAGGTGTCAGCAGCGTCTCCCCCAGCCCCCTGCCGCCCAGGGCCTCAATAGGGGCGCGGAGGTCTGCGGTTTCCACCCGGAACACCCGGCGCACCAGGGAGAAGCCGTTGGAGTGGATTCCGGTGGAGGGCAGGGCGATGACGACGTCCCCCGCCGCCATTTTGTTCTTATCAACCACCTTCTCCCGGTCCACCACGCCCACGGTGAAGCCGGCCAGGTCGTAGTCGTCCTCGGCCATCATCCCGGGATGCTCGGCAGTCTCGCCGCCCACCAGGGCGGCTCCGGCCTGGACGCAGCCCTCGGCCACGCCCGAGACGATAGAGGCGATCTTCTCCGGCACATTCCTGCCGCAGGCGATGTAATCCAGGAAGAACAGGGGCTTCGCCCCGCAGCAGATGACGTCGTTGACGCACATGGCAACGCAGTCGATGCCGATGGTATCGTGCTTGCCCAGCAGCTGGGCGATTCTGATTTTTGTCCCGACGCCGTCGGTGCCGGAGACAAGGCAGGGGTTTTTCATGCCGGCGGTGTCCAGCTCGAAAAGCCCTCCGAAGCCGCCGATATTTTCCGCCATCCCGGCAGTCATGGTCCGCGCGACGTGCTGTTTCATGAGCTCTACCGCCCTATAGCCGGCGGTGATGTCTACGCCGGCCGCGGCGTAGGAGGCGGAATAACTTTCGTTCATTGCATCCTCTCTTCTCTGCCGCCCTTCGGGCGGCACGGCAGTTGTTTCTTGAATCGGCCCGGGGGCTTCTCGCCCCCGGACTCCTCGGGTACTTTTTGCCCGCGGCCAAAGTACCCAAAAACGCGCTTAAAACAGCGGTTTAAGAAAA
>VSNB01000219.1 GCA_009774055.1 Clostridiales bacterium | reverse complement strand
GAATAAAACAAACGGCATAAAGCCCGGCCGGGCCCGGGGAAATTTCCCCGGGCCCGGCCTCGGACGCGTAAAACATTTGATGACAGCCGGTACGCTTGAAAAGCGGTAAAAGGAGATAGGGAAAATGGCGCGGGCAGGGCAATGCTGTTCCGCTCCGTTTCGACCGTCGGACTTTGCCGTTTTTTCAAGTCTGCTGGCTGTAAAGTTATCCTGAAAGGACGTTCCGTTAAGCGCAGCCAAACGGTGCGCCTGTCGTTTTGCGTTAAAGATAGAAAACCTGAAACGATATGGCATTTAAGATGGTTTGGGTGTATCCTGATTCCATCAGAGAAAGAAAGGCAGGTGATTCACCATGAAAAACAAACTGGCCGCTTTGCTGGCGGCGCTGCTGCTGTGCCTGTCGCTGCTCCCTTCTCGGGCGTTCGCTGCTTGTGATCCCGTTGACAGCGATCCTCCGGTTATCTCGGAGCAGGAGCAGTCAGAAACTCCCGGTTCCCCGATTTCTCGGACCAGCGCGCCGGCTCAGTCGGAGGACCCGGATTTGTATGATAAGGAGCATTAAAAAGGAAATTCCAGCCCTAAACGTTCTTTCGCCTCCTTTTCCAAAAGCAGGCGGTTATGGTCGTCTCCGATTATTCTATAGAGACAGTGTGCATCCCGATAGTATTCCTTGCATTTGTCCAAATCCCCTTGATAGAAATAGCATCCTCCCATGAGATCCAGCAGTCCGGGAAGAAATTGATAGTGCGCGTACTCCACGCAGACCTTCCGTCCCAGCTCCGCAACTTCAAGCGCGTCATCATAGCGCCTCACCGCAAAGAGCGTGCGAGTGTAGTTGTGGGCCATCAGGGCGAACTTTCCGGCGTACCGGGACATCCCATCACAATAGCGCTTCTGTACATATTTAAGCAATTGACGGTAAATGTCAATTGCTTTTTTTTCTTGTCCCATTCGCACGTAGGCCACGGCAATCTGGTTCAGCAGCGTAGTCTCCTCCATACTGTACAGGCCCAGATTGATTTCTTCCAAATCAAGGTTGGGTACGGTAATGCGTAAAGCTTCCAACAAAAGGTTCAGCCGCTCCTCCGGACTGTAGGGGCCGTCCGGCTTGCCCAAAGTGGCCCGCTCAGCCATAATATACTGGCGGACGATCCGGTCGTCCGGCTCCGCAAGCTGTTCCAGCCGCTCCAGCTTCTCCAGCCCCGCCGTCCGTATATGTGGGCGGTCTTCCGGCGCGGCCCGCTCAAACCGTATGCAGTCGGCGCGAATCTCATCCTGTAAAGTCTTGATCTCCTGTTCGTTTTTACTCAGCAGGGCAAAATACCGCTCGTCCGGCAGGCCCAGCCGCTGGAGGAAAGCGCGAATGCGGTTGTAGGTTGGGGTCTGCTTGCCATTTTCCATGCGGGATACGGTAATGGGATCGCAGATGCCCTTGCACAGCTGCTCCTGGGTGATCTTCTGCTTCAGCCGCTCCTGCTTGATATATTCGCCAAGAAACATTTCTTTCATAGGGTCATCTCCTTTTATAGCGCAGTGGATATTTTTAGAATTCCATTATGAGGCATCAGCCATGCTAAGTCAAGAGCGGGTTGTCGTGTTGTGTTATTTGAAAGAATCGGAGTACGATATGTACATTCAACTCCCGTTACAGTATCTTATTATCGCAATAAAAGACAAGGGCAATACAAGTGTACGATCCGGCTGGGCCGCCCGCCTGCCGGGAACCCGCAATTTATCTTTTTATCTTTCCGGGAGGGGAAACCATGTCCTACTATCTGAAAAAACATTGGAAAATCAGCTTGCTGACCATTGCTCTGGCGGTCGTACTGCAGCTTGTGCAGGCGAACATCAGCCTGCTGATGATGCAGATGTTTGACGCGCTCCTTGCGCTGGATTACCGCGCGTTCCTCTTTTGGTGCATCGTGGAACTGGCGGTGTGGGGCTCCTATTCCGGCCTGGAAGCCCTGCGGAACTGGTCCTACAACTACACGGTCCGCAAGCTGAACAACTCGCTCCGCCAGGATATGGCGGCTACGCTCCTGCACAAGAGCTATGCGGACTACCACGCCCAGGACAAGGGGGAATACCTCTCCTGGCTGACTACCGGCGTGGATAAGATCGAAGTTAACGCATGGGACGGCTTTTTCTCCGTTGCCTACGAAGTGTCCCGTGTCGCCGCCAACATGTTGGTTTTGAGCGTCGTCCACTGGTCCCTCGTGCCCTTGGCGCTGCTGGCCTCCGCTATAATGATCTTCGTACCGAGGCTGTTTTCAAAGAAACTGGCGGCGCTGGGCGAATCCTGCGCCCAGGGCCAGGCGGCGGCGGTCAGCGGATTGAAGGACCTTCTGGGCGGATATGACGTTCTGCGCTTCTTCGGCAGAAGCGCCCGGTTCAGCGGCGGCATGGAAAAGGCCAGCGACCAGATGGAGAAGCCCTCCTATGAGCAGGGGTATAAAAGAGGCATTATACAGGTCGTGCTTGGCATGGTGTCGCTCATTTCCCAGCTGTTTACCATACTTTACTGCGGACTGCTGATCGCGCGGGGCATTCTGTCCCCGTCGGTCCTTCTGACCAGCGGGAACCTTATCGGAGCGGTCACCAATGGTCTGAACTCACTGTCGGGCCAGCGGCTGAAAATGACCCTCTCCAAGCCCTACTTCGACCGCATCAAGATACATGCCGGAGATACCCGGCCCGAAGTCCTCCAGGGCTCCACGCCGATCCAGAACGCCATCACGGTGGAAAACGTCTGCTTCCGCTATCAAGACAAACCGGTGCTGGAGAACCTGTCCGTTACCTTTAGAAAAGGCGGCAAATACGCCATCACCGGCCCCTCCGGCTGCGGGAAGTCCACATTGCTGAAGCTGATTTTGGGCTGGCTGCCGGACTACGGCGGAGCAATTCGGTTCGATGGCAGAAACGCCAGGGACTACACCCCCGAGCAGCTTCAGCAGCAGATGAGCTACATCGCCCAGGATGTGTTTCTCTTCAACACCACCATCCGGGACAATATCACCCTCGGCGGGGACTTCACGGATGAGCAGATGGAAAAGGCCCTCCAATGCAGCGCTTTGGCGGGCGATCTGGCGAACATGCCGAAGGGGCTGGACACCCCGGTGGGGGAGGAGGGGAGCAGTCTCTCCGGAGGCCAGCGGCAGCGGGTAGCCATCGCCCGGGCATTGATCCATAACCGGTCCATCCTTTTGGTAGACGAGGGCACCAGCGCGCTGGATGAGAAGAACGCGGAGATCGTAGAGGAAAGCCTCCTTGCCAATCCGGAGTTAACCCTGCTCCTGGTCAGCCACCATCTTACGCCGGAACGCAAGGCGCAGTTTGACGATGTGTACCAGCTGACAGCGGCGGCCATCTGAACCGCCGCGCGGGAAGCTTTTGGCGAAAATAAAGTAATTCGCATGATCTTTTTTGACACGCAAAGGCCGGGCCCGGGGAAGTTTCCCCGGGCCCGGCCTGCTGCGGCGTTTTCGCTAAAACTGCATCTGCATAGGGTAGGCGTAGACTGTGAAGTCCGCCACGGCGTCCAGGGTGACCTCCTCCGGCAGGGAGAGGGAATAGGCCTGGAAGGCGGTGGACTCCCCTGCCTTCAGGTGGTCGATGATGGCGGCCATCTGGCCGATGGGCTCCCCGGCATCGTTTTTCAGAATGACCGCGATGTAGGTGATCTCGCTGTTTTTATCCGTGTTGTTGGTGACGTGCCCCGACGCCGTCAGGGTTCCGTATCTGCCCTCGGAGAGTTCCACGCCGGAAGTCTCAAACCGGACCTTGTTGACGGCGGCCTTCCCGGCGGAGGGGTGGGGGATTACCGCGGGATCCCCCTCCACCGGACCGTCCAGGGTGGTTTCCTCGTACATGTACGCCTTTTCTCCGGGGCTGATGACCTGGGGATAGGTGGAGACGAAGGTGCGGGAAACCGCCGTCTCCCCGCCGCCGTCCTTCAGCTCATAGGACCCGGGAGAGAGGTACAGGTCATCGGTCCCCGTGTTCTCAAGCTCCACCAGAGTCTGGCACCAGAAGGTCCCGCCGCTGTCGGTATAGATTTCGGCGTTGGCGTAGGTGATCTTGTATCCCTCGCCGGGGGCGGGTTCCTCTGGCGCGGAGGAGGATGGCTCCCCTTCCGGAGGCTCTTCGCCGGAGGGCTCCGCAGGTTCCGCCGGGTCTTCCGGCGCGTTCGAATCATTCAGATTCTCCGGGCCCTGGCCGGGTTCCGCCGGGGCCGGGGCGTCCTCCCCATCCGGGGAGGGCCCCTCCTCCGGGCTCTCGTCCTTCTGCCGGTCGAAGAAGCTGAGCAGCTCCGGAACGGCCTCCGGATGGGCGGACAGGTACCCGCCCCCCAAAAACAGCGCGAAGGACAGGATGTACAAAAGCAGGGGAATGATCTTCTTTTTGCCCAGCATATGGAAAACCAGCGTCAGGATAATGGCGATCAGACAGCCCGCCAGTCCCGCGCAGCCCGCAATAAAAAACAGGTTCATATAGGCGCTCCCTTCCGCTTCCGCCGCCGGCAGTCCGTCCGGCGGCGGGTAGTCTGTTTCTCTTACAAACAGTACCACGGATTGGGGAAAATTGCAATGGGAAATTGCCGCCGCCGGACTACCGCGGGGCCGGCAGCTCCGCGTGGAAGACGTTCCGCCCGTCCCCGCTCTCCGCCCAGATCCGCCCCCGGTGGGCCTGGACGATCTCCCGGGCGATGGACAGCCCCAGGCCGAAGCTGCCGTCCCTCCGCCGGGCCTTGTCCGCCCGGTAGAACCGCAGGAAGATGCTCTCCAGCTCCTCCGCCGGAATCGGGGCCCCGGCGGAGGACACGCTCAGCAGGCCCCGCCCGCCCCGTCGGGCCAGCGTCACGGTCACCTGCGAATGGGGGGCGGCGTATTTGGCGGCGTTATCCAGGAGGATGTCCGCCAGCTGCCGGAGGCGGGCCTCACTGCCCCGGACCCGGACGCCCGCCTCAATCCGGCAGGCCAGCTCCAGGCCCCGCTCGAAGTACACGGGCTCGAAGGGAAGGACCGCGTCGGATACCAGCGCGCTGAGGTCCAGGAGCTTCGGGGCGGCGTCCAGGCCGCCGTCATCCAGCCGGGCCAGCTCCAGGAGGCTCTCCACCAGCCCCCGCATCTGTCGGGCCATGGTCAGGATGTTCCGGGAGAACCGCTCCCGGTCCGCCGGTCCCCAGGCCGGGTCCCCTAGGAGTTCGGCGTTGGTGAGGATCACCGTCAGGGGCGTTTTCAGCTCGTGGGAGGCGTCGGCCACGAACTGCCGCTGCCTCGTCCACGCCGCCTCCACC
>VSNB01000218.1 GCA_009774055.1 Clostridiales bacterium | reverse complement strand
TCGTGGAGTGGGGCTCCCTTCCGGCAGGGTGGGGCTAAAATTCCGTGCAGATGGAGCTGCTGGTCCGGTGTATGCAATGTCCATTGTGGTGCCACAGTGCAGCCTGCCGTAACAGTCGCCGCTGCTGAAGCGGATATCAGCGCGAACGCTTTGCATATCAGGAATTAAGATGCCTTCTCGCATATTAAGTACCCCCGTCTGACATAGTAAGAAGTACCAGCTTCTCAGCTGGTACTTCTTCTGCTTTACTCGTTCCTTTTCATTTGTCGTAAATTTGTCTTAAAACCGAAAATCGAGGTTTTTGATTTGCAATAAATCACTTATATTTACGCTTTTTTATGTCAATACAACTAAATATGCGAATATTTGAGGTCGAAATTCAATCCAGCGGCTTCATCGTGGGGAACAAAATCACATCCCGAATAGAGTCGCTTCCTGTCAGCAGCATCACACACCGGTCGATTCCGATACCCAGGCCGCCCGTGGGGGGCAGGCCGTACTCCAGGGCAGTAAGGAAGTCCTCATCCATCATGCCGGCCTCGTCGTTGCCCTTGAGCCGGTCCGCCACTTCCTTCTCAAACCGCTGACGCTGGTCGATGGGGTCGTTGAGCTCGGAAAAGGCATTGCCCATTTCACTGCGGCAGATGAACAGCTCGAACCGCTCTGTGACCCTGGGATCCTTGGGGGACCGCTTGGCCAGCGGGGACACGTCCACCGGGTGCATGGTGATAAAGGTCGGCTGCACCAGCTTCCCCTCCACCTTCTGGTCGAAGCACTCGTAGAGCGCGTGGCCCCAGGTGGGCTCCACGCCGTCCATGTCTACCCCCGCACCCTTGGCGGCGGACACCGCCTCCGCGTCATCGGCAATCGCCATGAAGTCCACGCCCAAATACTGTTTCACCGCCTCGGCCATGCTCATCCGGGGCCAGCCGGGCGTCAGGTCGATGTCCTCCCCCTGCCACCGGAGCTGATAGCTGCCGCAGATGTCCCTGGCCGCGCCGCTGAGAAGCGCCTCGAACAGGTCCATCATGTCGTTGAAGTCGGCATACGCCTCATACAGCTCCACGGTGGTAAACTCCGGATTGTGCCGGGTGTCCATCCCTTCGTTGCGGAAGATACGGCCCACTTCGTAGACCCGCTCCAAGCCGCCCACGATCAGCCGCTTGAGGTTCAGCTCCGTGGCGATGCGCATATACATGTCGATGTCCAGCGTGTTGTGGTGGGTGATGAAGGGCCGGGCGGTAGCGCCGCCGCTGATGGTGTTCAGCACCGGCGTCTCCACCTCCATATAGCCCCGTTCATCCAGGAAATTCCGCAGATACTTGATGAAGGCGCTGCGGATTTCGAAATTCCGGCGGACCTCCGGGTTTACAATAAGGTCCACATACCGCTGGCGGTAGCGGGTTTCCTTGTCGGTGAGGCCATGGAACTTCTCCGGCAGGGGCAGCAGGGATTTCGACAGCAGGGTAATCTCCTTCCCTCGGACGCTCATTTCCCCCCGCTGGGTGCGGAACACCTCGCCCTTGACGCCCACGATGTCGCCAATGTCGTACTTCTTGAAGCGGTTGTACGCCTCTTCGTCCATCTCGTCCTTCCGGGCGTAGAGCTGAATGCGGCCCGACTTGTCCTGCAGGTCGCAGAAGCTCACCTTCCCCATCCCGCGCTTGCTCATCAGCCGTCCGGCGATGGCAATCTCGCTGCCCTCCAAGGCATCGAAATGATCCTTGATTTCCTGGGCGTGGTGGCTCACGACAAACTTTGTTTCCTGGAAGGGGTCCCGGCCCTCGCCCTGCAGGGCGGCCAGCTTCTCCCGGCGAACCTGCAGGAGCTCGCTAAGGTCCTGCTGAACCTCAGGTGCGTTATTCTTCTCAGCCATGGCTGTTTTCTCCTCTTTTGTATCTTGAAGGCTTTACCTCTCAATTTTATCGATCCGGTACTTGATCTCTCCGGCGGGGGCGTTGACGGTGACGGTATCGCCCTCCCGGTGGTTCATAAGGGCTTTGCCGAAGGGGGAATCCTCGCTGATAATGCCGTGCATGGCGTCGGCCTCCTGGCTGCCCACAATTTTAAAGCTGCGGCTCCCGCCGGACGTCGCCGTGACGGTAACGGTGGACCCAATGGTCACTTGATCGGTGGGCATATCGCCCTCCTCAATAATGACAGCATGGAGCAGCACGTTTTCCAGCTCACCAATGCGGGAATAGAGCTTGCCCTGCTCGTTTTTCGCCTCATCGTACTCGCTGTTTTCGCTGAGGTCGCCGAAGCCCCGTGCCACCTTGATCATCTCCGCCACCTCGTCGCTGCGGGTGGTTTTCAGGTAGTTCAGCTCTTTTTGCAGCTCGTCGAAACGCGCCTGGCTCATCTTGAACTCTTTTTTCATATCACTCGGTCCTTTCCATCTTCCGTACAGGCCGCCGGGGCCCCTCCGGGCGCACGGCTCCAAAATACTGATTCATTGCCATTCTTAGCATTATATTCGGTTTTTCCCATTCTGTCAACCAGGAATTTCCGCAAGAAGCGTCTCCAGCGGCAGCGCGCCCATGGCGTACAGCGCCGCCGCCAGCTGCTCCTGGTCGCAGTTGGTTTCCGCCTGGGCAGCCGCCCCGGCAGGCAGGCACAGGGGCAACCGGCCCCGCCCCGCCTCGCCGCCGGGATAGAGGGCGTAGAAGATGGCGTTATCCAGCGTCAGGTCCCCTCTGGGCGAGAACAGGACCAGGGCGTCCGCCCGGTTGAGCTGGTCCGGCGAAGGGTCCAGAAGCAGGGAGATTCCATACTCCCGCCGCAGGCCCTTGGCAAAACTCTCCGCGCCCCGGGCGCTGAGGAGCACGTAGCGGTAGCTGAGGGCCAGGGACTTGGCGCACTCGGTAACCTCCCGGAGGGCGCGATCTCCAGAAATGGCCACCACCGCCTGGGTGGGCTGGAAGCCGCCCTGCTCCAGCCGCCGCCGGGTCAGCGGCGCGGCCAGCGCCCGACGCAGGGGCAGGGTGTCGATGGGCAGGACGCCCATCCGGATAAACAGGGCCGTATACGGAAAATCCACCGGGAATACGGCGGAGCGCACCCCCGCCTCCCGGAACAGTCTCGCGCCCTGCCGGGCGCGGTAGAGGGCCAGAGGCCCGTTGGGCCGGGCCTGCAGAGCCATGGACAATGTGACAAAATTGCCGCCGGCAAGCTGGCGTTCGCCAATCTCGGGCCGCTTGGGGCCGTCCCCATAGATGATGTAGCCTAACATTTTTATACCGCCTCCCGGTGGAATATATGAGAGGCTTCCCCGCTTTATGCGGGCTATGCCGCTGTGTGTCAAAAAGATGCTTTGTATCTTTTTTTGACACACAGAAACTGCGCAGCCCTATGGGCCGCGCAGTTTGTCTTATCTTCAGGCCGCATACTCACAGCCGCAGAATCCAGGCCCTCACTTCTTCCCCAGCTTCACGGTTTCCTTCATCGCCACCGAGCAGGCCAGGTCCCCCAGGACGTTACAGCAGGTCGCGCCCATATCACATAAGGTGTTGACGCTGATGTACACCCCCATCACTCCCGCCGGCAGTCCGGCGATGGACGCCAGGGCCGCAAAGGAGGCGATGGCCCCGCCGGGCACGCCGGGGGTACCGATGCTCAGCAGCGTGTTGCTCAGCAACAGAACCGCCAGCAGACCGAAGCTGATCTCCACGCCGCAGGCATTGGCAAAGAATACGATCATGAAGCTCATGAGAATGCTCACCGCGTCCATATTGATGGTGGCCCCTAGGGGCAGCGCCAGGGAGGACACCTCATTGGGCACCCCCATGTTGTCGGCGCAGCGCTTGCTGATGGGCAGGGTGGCGGAGCTGGAGCAGGTGCCGAAGGCGTTGAGGGCCGCAGGCATGACTTTTGTGAAGAACTCCACTACGCCGTACCGGCCCAGCAGCTTCACGATGCCGCCATAGACGATAAAAGCGTAGAGGAAGAAGGTCAGGTACAGCGCAATCAGCACCGTCCCCAGTGCGAGGATCGTCTCCGTGCCGTTGGCATAGACCACCGACGCGATGGAGCACAGCACTCCCACCGGCGTGAACAGCATCACCACGGATACGATCTTGATGGAGATCTCGTTGATGGAATAGGCCAGCGTCACGAAGGGCTCCGCCTTCTTCCCCAGAGCCAGGCAGGTGATGCCCACGATTACCGCAAATACCAGCACCTGCAGCATGTCTCCGTTGGCGAAGGCGGCCGCGGGATTGGCGGGAATAAGGTTCTTCACCGTATCCAACAGACTGGTAAACTGGGTGGCCACCACGTCGGCCTCCGCCATTTCAATGGAGACGCCGGCGCCCAGCCCCAGGGCCTTGGGCAAAAATAGCCCCAGCAGGCTGGCCAGCAGCGTGGTAGCGGTGTAGTAAATGACGGACTGCGCGCCGATCCTGCCGGTGGCGGACACGCTGCCGATGCCGTGGATACCCGCCACCAGGGAGCAGAACACCAGGGGATAGATCATCATTTTCAGGGCGTTCATGTACAGTCCGCTGACCAGGTCAATGACGGGGAGAAGGAATTCCAGCCTTCCGGGAATCAGCAGGCCCAGGACGATGCCCAGGATCAGGCCGGCAAAAATCGCCAGGGTCAGGCGGGTCGAGATTTTCTTTTTCATGGGAACAGCTCCTTTACACATAACATACATAGATTTGCGCAGGGATAACGGCAAAAGAAAAACGCCCGTCTTCCTCAACAGAAGACGAGCGGAATGCCCGTGGTACCACTTCTTTTCACCCCGACGGAAGCCAAGGCCTCACCAGGCGTCCAACAACGCCCTCCGCTGTAACGGGCAGACCCGTCGTACCCTGGCGCAATGGCTTGGGCACGCCTCTCCGGAGCCATGTTCTCCCGCCGCCTAGCCTGCCCCCTTTCAGCAAGCGGGGGCTCTCTGTGAGGTGGAAGGCGGGATACTCTTTCCTTCATCGCGTTTGAAAAGATAAATTTGTCGCTATTATATGCGCCCCGCCCTCTTCTGTCAAGGGGCAGAATAACCGGTTTCCATCGACAGAAAACCCCGAATTTCTGTGCAACCTGTGCAGTCGGCATCGGATGCCCGACCCGCAAAGTGCCGCCGCTGCAGCAGATTTCTGCGCACACACTAAGAAACAGGTAGACTTTTTCCCCCCGGAGAGGTATACTATAAGGAAGAGAACGCAGACTGTCAAAAAAGCCCTCCGCAGGAGTTCGCGCCGAAGGCGTGAAAAAATCTAATTACTTTTTCGAGAGCGTGTACGTAAGATTGTGCAATGCCCCCATCGAGGGGGCATGCACAATTGAATTCTGCACGACCGCTCGATGCGGTCGTT
>VSNB01000217.1 GCA_009774055.1 Clostridiales bacterium | reverse complement strand
CCTCCAGGGGGTTGTCGGCGCTCCTGCCGTCGCCGTCCACGATCACCCGTCCGCCGGTGAGGCCCACCATATCCTCGGTGAGCACCTTCGTCACCAGCTTGCTGCCGGTGATGAAGGGGGGCACCCCCAGATGCAGGGGCAGTCCCAGAGCCAGGGCGAAGGCCCCGTCGGCCAGGGCCTGCTCCTCCAGCCACTGGGCGGCGGAGAGGACCAGGGGCAGCTGGGGCAGGTCCACGCCCAGCTCTTCGGCGATCTCGGTGGCCACGATCTCCAGCCGCCCGATGGCAAGGCAGGGACCGAAGTTCAGCACCGGGGGAATGCCCAGCTCCTTGCACACGGCCCGGAGGTTGGGGCCCGCCAGCTCGGCGGCCTCGGGGGTCATGAGGCCGATGTTCTCCAGTCCGCCGGAGGAGCAGCCCGCCGTCAGCACCAGGATGTCCTTGGCGATCAGCTCCTTGGTCAGCTCGGCGGTAAGGGTGTCGTGGCCGTAGGCCACGCTGGAGCAGCCGACGACCCCGGCCAGGCCCTTGATCTTGCCGGCCACGATGAGGTCGATGAGGGGCTTCCAGCTCCCGCCCAGGAAGGCTTTCAGACTGCCCTCGCTGACGCCGGTAAGCGTGTTCTTATTTCCGTGGTCCGTGAAGAGGTTCATGGGCACATTGCCCCGGCGGGCCTTGTAGGCTGCGATAATCTCATCAATGATCCGGTCGCCGTCCGCCTGACGGGTTTCGTAGTGGAAGGGAATGTACTCGGCGTTGGCCTTCTTGGCCACCACGTCCAGACAGATCTGCTTGATTTTCAGCTCGTCGCAGATCGTCTCGATGCCGGGAAGAGTGCAGTTGAACTCGGACAGCACTGCGTCGATAGCGCCGCAGGACAGCACCGCCTCGGAGATGTAGTTGTTCCCCGCGTGGCCGTCAAAAATTTCCGTGTAATGCGCCCCGCGCAGCTGGAGGTCCTGGCCTACGCAGGTGCAGCCCACCAGCTTGAAGCCCTTGGCGCCGACGGCCTTGGCTTTCTCCACTACGTCCGTGTCCAGAAGGCGGTCCTGGATGTAGGTGAACAGGGAGTGCTGGTGGCCGGTGATGAGGATGTTGATGTAGTCCGGGTCAATGACGTTCATGCCCACCGGCGCGGGGCGGATCTCGGGATCGCCCAGCACCACGTCGTTGAGCAGATTGGTCAGCTGGAGGCCGTACAGGCCGGTGGATACGCCCAGCCGCAGGCAGCTCACCAGCATTTCCACCGGGTCGGAGCTGAGGTTGGTGGAGGTCTTGACGATGTTGTTGAACACCTCGCCCTTGGCGCCGCCGGGCATGATGCCCAGCTCCTTCCACTTCTTCACCCGGGGGGCGTAGGCCAGCTTTTCCACCAGTTCCATGCCCTCGTACTCCGGACGGTACAGATCGGCCAGCACCGCGTCCGCCACCTTCACGCACAGGTCGTACTTGTCGGTCCCGGTGACACCGAAGAGCTCCGCCAGATGGTTCAGGGCCTTCTCGCTGCGGATCTTGTCCTTGTGCAAGCCGGTGTTCTTCAGCTGGCGGGCGGTGTTCTCCACAACATGGATGTAGCAGCCGGAGCCGGCGGCCACGGCCCGCAGGAAGTTCCGGGCCACGATGGTGTCGGCGCTGGCCCCGCAGATGCCCCGGGGAGCGCTGGGGGTGATGCGGCAGGGGCCGTTGGCGCACAGGCGGCAGCACACGCCCTGGAGGCCGAAGCCGCACTTGGTTTCCTGGGTAGCTACCCGGTGGTGCGCCGTCTCCAGGGGCAGGGAGCGGATGTAGTTCTCCATGGGCTTATCCGCGCTGGCGCAGGTATTGCGGCTGAGGCAGTCGGTACAGCTGTTCATAGAATGATTTTCCTCCTCATGAATGAATCCAAAGAAATAAATTTGTTAAATAGTTCACGATGTTAGTATAGCGTAAACGAAGCCGTAATGCAGTTGCATCGGCAACAGGTAAAAACCGTCAGCCCGCCGCCGCGCCCCGGTGGATGCCGTACAGGAAGAACACTCCGTCCGGAGCCCGGTACAGCCCGTCAAGGCCATCGGCCAGCTGGTAGCTGCCGCCCCGGCAGAGCACCGGGATAACCGGCGAGTCCTCCAGCAGAATGGCCTCCGCGTCGTGGAGGTAAGCGTCCCGGGCATCGGGGGAGACAACCGTCTTGGCGGCGTCCAGCAGAATGTCGAAGGCATCGCTGGCATAGCCGGAGACGTTTTCCTCACTGCCGCTGTGCCAGCGGTTCAGCAGGACTTCCGCATCGCTGCATAGGGGACGGAAGCTCTGCGCCGCCATAGCGAAGCTGGGGATGCCGGCATCCTCTTCCGTTCCATCCTCCCCACCGCTGCTCTCGGTCCCGTCCTCGCTCTCCTCGGGCAGGGTGGGGGAGAGGGCCGCGTCATACTCCTCCTGGCTGACGCCCCGGATGGAGACGGAGACGCCCAGCCCGTCCTTCCACATCGCCTGCAGGGCGCGGGCCACGGCGGCCTCCGTCTCCGAACCGGCGACATAGAGGTACTCCACCTCCGGGAACCCGCTTCCGCCGGAGTATCCCGCCTGGGCCAGCAGGGCTTGGGCGTAGCTGAGGTCCGCTTGATAGTTGTGAAGGTGTTCCGCCGTTACCACCTCCTGACTGTGGGACCGGAAGTCCCAGCAGACGGGGGCGGGCTTCTCCGGCTCCGGCGGGGCGTTGGGATCAGGAGGTGTTTCCTCCGGAGCCTCCGTCTCAAGGGCCGGCCGCTGGCTGTAATCGGACACTCCGTAGGGGACGATTCCCGGCGCGGGCCGCGCGGTCAGCTTGCCCGCCGCCGCGGCGACAGCGTCCCGGTCCACCGCCAGATGGAAGGCCATCCGGACACTTGCGTTGTCAAAGGGCGCTTTTCGTGCGTTGAGCATCACGCCATAGGTTTCCGTGATGGGCTCCGGTGTCCACAGCCCGCTCTCCGCCAGCGTCTTCAAAACATCCTCCGGCACATCCGCTGTCAGGTCCAGCTCCCCGGCGGTAAATGCGGCATAATCCGTGCCGTCCTGCGTAATGGCCTGGAATCGGATCTGCTCCGGCCCTTTTGGGTCGGGCGCGTAGTAGGAGGCGTTCCGCTCCAGCGTCACCTCGCCGTTCTCCAGGGAGACGGCGGTGTAGGGCCCGTTGGTGACGGTACCCCTGGCGTCCGGACGCCCCCCGGCCGGGCAGGCCGGCATGGTGTACGCCCCGGCGCAGACCTCCTCCAGGAACCAGGCGGGACTGCCATTTAAGTTAATCACCAGCGTTCGGCTGTCAGGGGCGGACACCCCCAGGGGGGCCGGCGTTCCATCCTCCAGGACCTCGCCGTACCCGGTAATGGCGGACATCAGCTCCCGGTGGGGCAGTTCGTTGGCCGGGTCCGCCAGGCGCTGCCACGCCTCGGCAAAGTCCGCCGCCGTAACGGCCTTCCCATTGGACCAGACGATGCCCTCCCGCAGGGTAAAGGTATATGTGGCGTTCCCCGCGTAGTCGGTTTCCACCGTATAGCTCTCCGCCTGCCCATTGGTCAGTACGGCCCAGCCATCGCCGCCGTCCTCCCAGCGAAGGAGGTTTTCAAACAGGTGGTACAAAACCGTCTCCCCGCCTCTGGCGGTAACGGCGGCGGGGTCCAGGGTATCCTGGGCTCCGCCCACCTGGACGGTGAGAACGTAAGGCCCGGCGTCCTCGCTGTCCGGCGGCGCCTCGTCCTCCGCCGGCTTTTCTCCGCAGGCGCACAGCGCCAGCGCCAGCAGTGTGCACAAAAAGGCGGCCCATTTTTTCCGCATCGGTCCCATCATTTCGCTTCCACCTGGACCAGCTTCCCGTCCTCGCCGAACTTCACCGGCTGAATTTGGCTGCGGGTGTGCTTGGCGATGTCGTTGAGCCGTACCATGCTGGGGTAATCGGTAACGAAGGTGTAGGCCACGCCGTGCCGCTTGGCCCGTCCCGTCCGGCCGATCCGGTGGACGTAGTACTCGTTTTCATCGGGCACATCGTAATTGAACACCGCGTCTACATCGTCCACGTCGATGCCCCGGGCGGCCACGTCGGTGGCAACGAAGACCCGCAGCTCGCCCTTCCGGAACCGGGCCATGACCTTTTCCCGCTTTTCCTGGGGAATATCCCCGTGGATGCACTGGGCGTCCACGCCCCGCATCTGCAGCAGCTTGGTGACCCGCTCGGTGTTGCCCTTGGTGTTGCAGAAGATCATCACCCGGTCGTACTGCTCCAGGTTCAGAATTTTCTCCACGGCGTCCACCTTCTGGTCCATGGTCAGCTCCAGGCGGTACTGCAGGATGTCCGGCTTGTTCTCCTCATCGGCCCGGACGGTGATTTCCACCGCGTCCCGCTGGTAGACCCAGGCGATGTCCATGACCTCACGGCTGATGGTAGCGGAGAAGAGCCCCAGGTTTTTCCGGTTCTTCATCTGGTCCAGCAGCCGGGTCACGTCGTGGATGAAGCCCATGTCCAGCATCCGGTCGGCCTCGTCCAGGACGGCGGTCTGCACCTGATCGATGCGCACGGTCCGCCGCTTGAGGTGGTCCCCCAGCCGTCCGGGGGTAGCGATGACGATCTGGGGCCGTTTTTTCAGCGCGTCGATCTGCTTGCCGATGGGCTGTCCGCCGTAGAGGCAGACTAGGCGGACGCTCGGCTTGAACTGGGCCAGATCCCGCATTTCCGAGGTAATCTGCATAGCCAGCTCCCGGGTAGGGGCCAGAATGACGGCCTGGACCTGGTCGCTTTCACTGTCGATGTGCTCGATAATGGGAATGCCGAAGGCGAAGGTTTTTCCTGTTCCGGTAGGGGCCTTTGCGGTAACGTCCTGCCAGTCCAGCATGGGGGGGATGCACCCCGCCTGAATAGGGGTAGAGATTTGATAATTCTTTTTCTCCAGCGCCCGCATGATTTCCTCCGACAGCCCCAGGCTGTCGAAGCGGACGCCCTGTGTGATTTCCATAATTTTTCCCTCGTGGTTTCTGTCGTGATTTTTCTGTGATCGGTTATGAAATAACTAATATATATTATCATAAAAACCGCCCCGCCGCAAGGGCGGCAGGGCGGTTTTCCCGAAAATTCATGGTTTTTTCACAGAAAGATAAGGAGTTTCTTTTCTTGACACGGGGGAGGATGGATTGTAATATAATAAAATAGTAGCGCAGACCGCCCTGCGGGGCTTTCATCTGCGGCCCTGCGGGCCGCTCCGCTTTCCTATCTTGTTTTAGCTTCGCGCCTCGCCGGCGCGGGGGCCTTCTTTTCGCGCGAGCGAAAAGAAGCAAAAGATCGCTTAAGGAACTACGTTCCTTAAGAATCCTCCTT
>VSNB01000216.1 GCA_009774055.1 Clostridiales bacterium | reverse complement strand
TTTTGCCGCGCGGCAAAAGTAGGCGCGGAGTCCGGGGCCGCGTAGGTCCCGGGCCGATTCGAGAAACCACTCCCGTTCGCCGCCTGGAAGGCGGCGAAGATGAGATAAATAAAGGAACAAGATAAAAAAGCGGAGCGGCCCGCAGGGCCGCAGATCAAATTCCCGTTCGAGCGCGGAGCGCGCGAAAATTATTTCTCTTCCCCCCCTTGACAAACCGCCTCTCTGGGTATATAGTTAGTTATATAAGTAATGAACCACTTGACCGATGAACAAGGAAAGGAGGAAAACGATTGAATGAGCGACTGACGGAACAGAAATCCATCTACCTCCAGATCAGCGAGATGATCGAAACCGACATCCTGCGGGGCATCCTGCTGGAGGAGGAGCAGGTGCCCAGCACCAACGAGCTGGCAAAGCTCTATACCATCAATCCCGCCACCGCCGCCAAGGGCGTGGGCCTGCTGGTGGACGAGGGCATCCTGTACAAACGCCGGGGCATCGGCATGTTCGTATCCAAAGGGGCCAGGGAGAAAATCCTGGTCAAGCGCAAGGCCGCGTTCGCGGAAAACCATGTGGTCCCCCTGCTGGCGGAGGCCAAAAGCCTGGGGATTTCCAAAGAAGAATTACTGATTATGATTGGGGAGAGAAACATATGAGTCTGCATTGTGAGAATATCGTGAAAGCCTACGGCGGCAAAGAGGTCCTGCAAGACGTGACACTGGACCTCCAGCCGGGAAAAATTTACGGCCTGATCGGCCGCAACGGCGCGGGGAAAACTACCCTGCTGTCCATCCTGTCCGCCCAAAACCCCGCCACACGGGGGACTGTCACCCTGGACGGCGAGCCGGTGTGGGAGAACCGGAAGAGCCTTGCCAAAATCTGCTTTTCCCGGGAGCTGAACGCCAATGGCGAGAGCGGCATAGCCGCCATGAAGGCAAAGGAGTACCTGCGCATCGCCTCCACCTACTACGAGGACTGGAACAAGGCGCTGGAGGAGCGGCTGGTGAAGCTCTTTGACCTGAACGTGAAAAAGAGGTTCGGGAAGATGAACAAAGGGATGCTCTCCATGATTACCATCATTGTGGCCCTGTGCTCCGGGGCGCCCTACACCTTCCTGGACGAGCCGGTGGCGGGGCTGGACGTGGTGGCGCGGGAGCAGTTCTACAAGCTGCTGCTGGAGGAGTATTCCAACTCCGGGCGGACCTTCGTGGTTTCCACCCACATCATCGAGGAGGCTGCCGACGTGCTGGAGGAGGTTATCATCCTCCACGAGGGAAAGGTTCTGATTGAAACCGACACGCAGGCCTTCGTGGACAGCGCGGTCCACGTCAGCGGAAAGATCGAGGAGGTGGACGCCGCCACCACCGGACTGGAGGTCCACCACCCCGAGACCGTGGGCCGCAGCAAGGGCGTTACCGTGTTCCTCAAGCCCGGGCAGAAGGTGGATGAGAGCCGGGACGTGTCCGTCCAGCCGGTGAGCCTCCAGCGGGCCTTTGTGGCCCTGTGCGGGGAGGAGGAAACCAAGTGAAGCGCAACCTGAAATTCTGGACCCGGTACACCTGGGAGAGCTCGGGAGTGGTCCTGGTTACGGCGGCGGTGCTGGCCGTTATCTCCCTGTTCGGCGCGGAGGGATTGGACTTCGCCGTTTTCGCCGCCATAGTTCCCTACTATCTGTGCATTGCTGCCGTTTTCATAATGATGATGCTCAACTCCGGCTCCCAGACTCTGTATGTACCCCTGCTGCTGTCCATGGGGGAGACCAGGCGGAACGTGCTGCTGGGGTTCCACTACTACCGGGTACTTATCATAGCGGTGACTGCGGCGCTGTGCGCCTTGATCTGGCTGCTGGCACCGGGGGAGGTGTCCGCCATCGGCCTGCGGAGCATTCCCACCATCCTGTGCGTGCTGCTCATCGCCTCCGCACTGGGGAGCATCATGGGCACCGTTTTGGTCAGGTGGAAGTGGGCGGGCATGGTCCTCATCATCCTCCTCTGCGGCGTTGCGGGGGGCACGGTGGGCTTTGCCGGCGCAACGGGCGGCTTCGACGCGGCGCAGATAATAAAAATTGTTTCCTATCTGGAGATGCTGCCCTGGTGGCTGATGGCGGCAGTGCCGGCGTCTCTGGCGCTGGACGCTGGGTTCCAGTGGCTGATCCTGCGGCGGCAGGAAGTGAAGCTGTAGGGAGGGAAAAGTCATGAAATTTTTTGTGAAGTACCTGAAGGTGAACCGGAACAGCGTGCTGGTGATGATGCGGTTCCAGGCTGGCCTCTTCCTGATGGGGGTCCTCATGGTGCTGGCGATCAACGCCTTTATCAACGATGACCAGGACTACGGCGCCATCGGGGGCATGATGGCCCTGATGGCCACCCTGTTCGGCGGATTGGTCCGGGGCAGCGGTGGGATGAACCGCTACCGCATGGCGGTTTCCATGGGACAGACCCGGCACTCCTACATGCTGGCGGACCCCGTTATCACGGTCCTCAACACCATGATCGGCATTGCGTTTGCGTGGCTGCTGGACAAATTTGAGATTTGGCTCTACAGCATACTCTACCCCGGCTGGGAGCTGGATCTGGATGTGTTTGGCATAATGCAGTGGTGGTATTACCCGATTTTCATCCTTGCCATCTGCATTCTGGACTTCTGTTTCGGGGCCCTGCAGATCCGGTTCGGGAACAAGGGCTTCGCCGCTGTGTGGTTCCCCCTGTGCTTTCTGCCCATGCTCGTCAGCAGCAGTGTGGAGGCGGCCAAGGAGGGGGGAAGCAGCCTCCTGGCCCAGATCGGGCGCGGCGTGGCGTTTCTCATCGGACTGCTGAGTCCTGCCGCGTGGCTGACGGTGCTGATTGCGTTCCTGCTGGGCCTGATAGTCCTCAGCGTCCTGTGCTACCGGAAGGCGGAGGTCAGGGCCTAACCGGCGCTTTTTGACGGAGGGAGAAGCTTTGAAACCGATTTATTGGATGCTTTTGATATGGGGCGTTCTGTTTTTCCTTGTGTTCCTGCCGGAAAAAAGGCGGAAAACCGCAGCGGCAGCGCACCATATCAAAAGAAAAGGGAAGAAGGAGAGAGAGGCCATGGAGACATTGGCAAAACAGTTTGCTGGAAAAGAGTGCATCATTTACACCATCACGTCCAACGATGGCAGCGTACAAGGAACCATTCGGGAGGTCAGCGGAGGCGGACTGCTCATAGAGGACGCCTCGGGACAGCTCCAGGCGGTCAATCTGGAATACGTGACCAGAATCCGCGAGTATCCCCGGAGCAGAAAGGGTAAGAAAAAGTCCGTAGTTCTGGACTGAATCCAAGACAGGCAGAAGCAGAGCCTCCCCTCAGCGGGGAGGCTCTGCTTCTGGCACATGCGGCGGCGATGGGAGCGGCCAGCGGCCCGGGCAAAACGCCCAGATGAGGGCGGCTCTCTTCCGGCCGCCCAGATATTGAAAAAGGGCTCAGGAAACAAATCCATTTTTTGTTCCGCCATTATACGGTGAAAAATATTTTACGCCGCATACTATGATATTGTCAAGTAAAATATCGACATGAGGTGTAAAATATGCAGAAACTCTCTTATCAAGGAACCAAAAATATTATTGCCATGCCGCTGCGCCTCATGCGGGTTCGAAAGAGGGTCACACAGCAGGAGCTTGCCGCCCGGATGCAGGTGCTGGGCGTCAATATCGACCAGCAGGCGATCAGCAATATCGAGAACAACCGGCGGATTGTGACCGACTACGAGCTGGCCTGCTTCTGCAAGGCGCTTCGCTGTACGGAGCGGGACCTGCTCCAGGAATTTTTCGACAAGCTGAGGGATGAGTAGAAACCTGTATTTACAACCGCTGCGCGCCGTCTGGCCGGTCTTTTTCCCGTCATATGAGATTCTGCAACGGCCCCATCGAGGGGCCGTGCAGAATTCAATTGTGCATGACCACTCGATGTGGTCATTGCACAATCGGCGTCGATTTCCCTTGCCTGACGAAAAAATCCTTGTCCATCCGGCATCCCGCGGTTATGAATACAGGTTCTAACGCACCCGCATAAAAAATCCGCTCCGGCACATACTACCTCTGGCAAAACCCTGAACGCACAACAAAGCCATAAAGGAGGAAGTAAACATGAGCAATTGCACCAACAGCGGCTGCGCCTGTACCCCCAACCGTTCCATCCACTGCAGCGTCCAGTCCTGCGCCCATCACTGCAAGAACGAGCAGTACTGCGGCCTGGACACCATCCAGGTGGGTACCCACGAGGCCAACCCCGCCAAGGACCAGTGCACCGACTGCCAGAGCTTCAAGCTGATGCAGTAATCCTTGTTCCAAAGGAACAAGGATAGATCCCGCGCGGCCCCTTGATGGGGCCGTCGCGGGATCTATGGCGCGGCGCAACACGCCGCGCCATAATTGCTAGGCATTACATATAGAAAGGGAGGTGCGGGTCGTGACGGACAAGCGGAAGAATCAGATCGCCGGGACGGCGGGGGGACTGCTCAGCGGCCTGTTCGGCGGCGGAGGCGGCATGGCGCTGCTGCCGCTGCTGGTGAAATGGCGGAAGCTGGAGGGGCGCAGCGCCTTCGCCACCTGCGTGGCGGTGATCCTCCCCATGTGCTGCGTATCGGCGGCAGTGTACCTGCTGCAGGTACGGCCCCCGCTGTCCACCCTGTGGCCCTACCTGGCGGGAGGCGTGGCGGGGGGCGTGATCGGAGGCATGACCTTCGAGAAGGTGCCGGTGCGGATTTTGAAGATTATTTTCGGCCTGTTCCTGCTGTACGGCGGCGTGAGGTATCTGCTATGGTAGATTGGCTGTTTCCATTTCTGGCCGCCCTGGTTACGGGCGCGCTGTCCAGCTGGGGCGTGGGCGGCGGGACGCTGCTGCTGGTCTGCATGACCCTGCTTCTGGGAGTGGACCACCGGGAGGCCCAGATGATCAATCTGCTGTTTTTCCTCCCTACTGCGGGCATCAGCCTGTTTTTTCACCGCAAGAACGGCTTTCTGGACAAGGAAACCTGGCGGCAGGCGGCGCTTCCCGGAACCGCCGCCGCGCTGGCGGGGGCGATGATTTCCATGATGCTGGATGTCTCCATGCTGCGCAGGCCCTTTGGGGCGCTTCTGCTGTATGGCGGCGCGTCCATGCTGCTGAGCACGCGGAAAAAGCGGGAGGGCCTGGCAGATTAGCGCGCCCCAGAAAACACAGCCTGCGATTTTCCGAGTATGGGGACGGCATAGCACACCCGCATTATCCAACGTCCAGCTTTCCCGCCTCCTCCGCCATCCGGCGCAGGAGGCGGTTTTTCTCGTTCATGGGTCCGAATCGCTCCACTGGGCACAATACCCGGCG
>VSNB01000215.1 GCA_009774055.1 Clostridiales bacterium | reverse complement strand
GAATAATAACGAGAGAGGATGGATCAAGCGCACATGAAAAAAGAGTGTATCGCAATGCTCCTGGCAGGGGGGCAGGGCAGCCGCCTGTATGTGCTGACCAGCAACGTGGCCAAGCCCGCCGTGCCCTTCGGCGGCAAGTACCGCATCATCGATTTCCCTCTGTCCAACTGCACCAACTCCGGCATCGACACTGTGGGCGTGCTCACCCAGTACAAGCCCCTGGAGCTCAACAGCTACATCGGCTCCGGCCAGCCCTGGGACCTGGACCGCCTGGACGGCGGCGTCCATATCCTGCCCCCCTACATGCGGGAGGGCGACAAGGGCACCTGGTTCAAGGGAACCGCCAACGCCATTTACCAGAACATCGGCTTTGTGGATATGTACGACCCGGAGTACGTGGTGATTCTCTCCGGCGACCATATCTATAAGATGAATTACGACAAGATGCTGGAAGCCCACAAGGCCGCCGGCGCGGCCTGTACCATCTCCGTGCTGGAGGTGCCCTGGGACGAGGCCCCCCGGTTCGGCATCATGGCCGTGGACGGGGAGAACAACATCACCGAGTTCCAGGAGAAGCCCAAGCAGCCCAAGAGCAACCTGGCCTCCATGGGCATCTACGTCTTCACCTGGCAGAAGCTGCGCCAGGCCCTCATTGAGGACGAGGCCGACCCCAACTCCAGCAACGACTTCGGCAAGAACATCATCCCCAAGTTCCTGGCCGCCGGGGAGAAGATGATCGCCTACCGCTTCGACGGCTACTGGAAGGACGTGGGCACCCTGGAGAGCCTCTGGGACGCCAACATGGACATGCTCAGCCGGGGCGACCTGGACCTGCTGGAGGACAGCTGGCCCATCTACGCCCGCCTGCCCAGCGAACCCCCGGCCTACATCGGCAAAACCTCCCTGGTGGAGCACTCCGTGGTCACCCAGGGCTGCGAGATCACCGGCACGGTGAAGAACTCGGTCCTCTCCCACGGAGCGCGGGTGGAGGACGGCGCGGAGGTCCACTACTCCGTGCTGATGCCCGGCGTCACCGTCAAGCGGGGCGCCGTGGTGCGCTACGCCATCCTGGGCGAGAACTGCCAGGTGGAGGCGGGCGCCGCGGTGGGCGCGGACCCGGAGAGCTGCGACCCCGAGTCCTGGGGCATCACCGTCCTGGGCCCCGGCACCGCCATCGCCGCCGGTGAAATTGTCAAGCCCAAAACGATGCTCAACAGCGAGCACAAGGAGGTGTCCAGATGAAAGGACTGCATGGAATCATCTTCTCCTATGAGAAGCGGGCCGGCCTGCGGGAGCTGACGGAGGCCCGCATGCCCGCCTCCGTCCCCTTCGCGGGGCGCTACCGCCTCATCGACTTCGTCCTCAGCAGCATGGTCAACGCCGGCATCACCGACGTGGGCGTCGCCATCCAGGGCAACTACCAGAGCCTGCTGGACCACCTGGGCTCCGGCAAGGACTGGGACCTGAGCCGGAAGCACGGGGGCCTGCGCCTGCTGCCCGCCTTCGCCGATGACAACCTGATGAACGGCGCCCGGGAGTACCGGGGCCGGATGGAGGCCCTGGCGGGGGTGCGCTCCTACCTGGAGGACATCCGGCAGAGCCACGTGGTGCTGGCGGACAGCGACCTGATCGTCAACCTGCCCCTCCAGGACGTGTACCAGGCCCACCTGGCCTCCGGCGCGGACATCACCGCCGTGTGCACCAGCGACCTGGACAGCGAGGGCGACGTGACCTTCTTCCGCCTGGACGAAACCGGCAGGGTGGCCGAGGTCCTCTTCCCCCTCCGGGACCGCGCCGGGTGCCACCGCTCCCTGGAGATCTACATCCTGTCCAAGGACCTGCTGCTGAAGCTTGTGGACGAGTGCCAGAGCCACGACCAGGTCAGCTTCCGGGGCGCCGCGCTCCAGGCCAGGACCAAGGACCTTCATATCCAGAGCTACGTCTGGGACGGCTACGCCGCCCAGATCCGCTCCGTGAAGGAGTACTACGAGCGCTCCCTGGAGCTGCTGAACCCGTCCATCCGCCGGGAGGTGTTCGCCCCGGGCCGTCCCATCCACACCAAGGAGCGCAACGACGCGTCCACCTACGTGGACCCCGCCGGCGTGTGCTGCAACTGCCTGGTGGCCGACGGCTGCACCATTGAGGGCACGGTGGAGAACTCCATCCTGTTCCGGGGCGTCCGCGTCGCCAAGGGCGCGGAGGTGAAGGACTGCATCCTCATGCAGGACACCGTCATCAGCCGGGACGCAGTGGTCCACCACGTCATCGCCGACAAGGACGTGGTCGTCAAGGAATCCCGGACCCTCATGGGCCACGGGAGCTACCCCATGACCATCGCCAAGGGCAGCAAGGTATAAGAAGCTGTATTCACAGGCGTTGAACACCGTCTGGGCGGGTCTTTTGCCGCCCTGCCGCGTTAAAAAATCTTGAAATACGCCAAGTATTCCTGCGATTTTTTGCCTTGCAGAACGGCAAAACCCCTCGCCCAGACCGCATCCCCCACCTATGAATACAGCTTCTAAAAATATTTCCATAAAGGAGGAGGGGCGCCTGACCTCCTCCTTTATCTGATCTGACAATTTTGCGCCGCAGGCCGGCGCGAAAAGGCTGAAAACCTTTACTTTTCAGCTCGAGCGAGTTATACTGCTCTTATCTCTAAAGGAGGTCTTTTTCAATGAAGATCCTGTTTGCCACTTCTGAAGCGGTCCCCTTCTGCAAGACCGGCGGTCTGGCCGACGTGGCCGGCAGCCTGCCCCAGGCCCTGGCCCAGGCGGGCAACGAGGTGGAGGTGATTCTGCCCCTGTACCAGCGGGTGTCGGATAAATGGAAGGACCAGCTGGAATTCATCTGCCACATTGAGGTGCCCCTGGGCTGGCGGCGGGTCTACTGCGGCCTGTTCCGCCTGGAGAAGGACGGGGTGCTGTGGTACTTCGTGGACAACGAATACTATTTCAAGCGGGACGCCCTCTACGGGCACTATGACGACGGCGAGCGGTTCGGCTTCTTCTCCCGGGCCATCGTCTCCCTGATGCCCGCCCTCCAGTTCATGCCGGAGGTCATCCACTGCAACGACTGGCAGACCGCCCTGGTGCCCATTTACCTCAAGGACGAGTGCGTCCGCTGGCCGGACATCCGGGGCATCAAGACCGTCTTTACCATCCATAATATCGAGTACCAGGGCCGATACGGCAAAGAGACGCTGGAGGACCTGTTCGGCCTGGCTCCCGGCTGGTTCGCTGACGGCACCATCGCCATGGACGGGGACGTGAACCTCCTCAAGGGCGCCCTCATGACCTGCGACGCCATCACCGCCGTCAGCCCCACCTATGCCCAGGAGCTGCGCTACACCTTCTTCGCCCACGGCATGGAGAGCGTCATGCAGCGCAACGCCGGGAAGGTCCACGGTGTCCTCAACGGCATCGACATGGTCCGCTACGACCCCTCCAAGGGCACGGGCATCCGGAACAAGTTCAGCGTGAAGAACATGGCCGGCAAGGCCAAGAACAAGGCCTATCTCCAGGAGCAGATGAGCCTGGAGGTGAAGCCCGATGTGCCCGTCATCGGCATCGTCAGCCGCCTGGTGAGCCACAAGGGCCTGGATCTGGTCTGCAAGGTGTTCGACCAGATCATGGACCTCAACTGCCAGTTCGTGGTGCTGGGCAGCGGCGACTGGAACTACGAGCAGTTCTTTGAGCAGAAGCGGGGCCAGTACAACGGCCGGATGGGCCTCTACCGCGGCTACAACGAGGAGCTGGCCAACGCCATCTACGCCGGCGCGGACCTGCTGCTGATGCCCTCCAAGAGCGAACCCTGCGGCCTGGCCCAGATGATCGCCATGCGCTACGGCACGGTGCCCATCGTCCGGGAAACCGGCGGGCTCAAGGACACCGTCCACCCCTACGAGGCATGGTGCGGCGCGGGCAACGGCTTCACCTTCGCCGACTATAACAGCGGCGACATGCTCTATGTCATCCGCCAGGCGGTGGAGCTGTACTACGACAAGCCCGCCGAGTTCGCCAACCTGCGGAAGGCCGGCATGACCGAGGATTTCAGCTGGAGCCGCAGCGCCGAGGCGTACAACGGGATCTATCAGAAGATCTGTTCATAACCGGGCCGCGATTTCGACCGAGCGGGGCTGTCCTGTGATCGCCCCGCTCGTTTTTGTCCGTCAATCAACAGAAAAGAGGAAGCAACTATATGGAAAAAATGACCAAGGACTCCATGAAGCAGGCTATTGTTGACAAGCTGCGCCTGAACTTCGGCTGCACCGAGGAGGAGGCCACCGAAGCCAACATGATGAAGGCCTGCGCCATGGTCCTCCGGGACCGGATGAGCGCCCACGCCGTGGAAACCCGCTCCAAGGTCCGCAAGCAGCAGCAGCGGCAGGTCCACTATATGTCCCTGGAGTTCCTCATGGGCCGGAGCCTGATGAAGAACGCCTACAACCTGGGCGTCATCGAGCCCATGCGGGCGGCCATCGAGGAGCTGGGCTTCAAGCCCGCCCACATCTTCGACATGGAGCCCGACGCGGGACTGGGCAACGGCGGCCTGGGCCGCCTGGCCGCCTGCTACCTGGACAGCCTGACCACCCTGGAGATTCCCGCCTTCGGCTACTCGATCTGCTATGAGCTGGGCATCTTCAAGCAGCGCATCGTGGACGGCCAGCAGCTGGAGCTCCCCGACAACTGGAAGGACCAGGGCGACGCCTGGCTGATCCCCCGCCCCGACGAGGTGGAGGAGGTCCATTTCGGCGGCAAGCTCCGGGAGTTCTGGGACGGCGGGCGGATGCACGTGGTCAACGAGGATTACACCCGGGTGCTGGCGGTGCCCTGCGACATGTTCATCGCCGGCTACGGCACCAAGCATACCAATGCCCTGCGCCTGTGGGACGCCAAGAGCCCCACGCCCATCGACATGGGCCTGTTCAGCCGTGGAGACTATCTGAAGGCCGGCGAGGAGAAGGCCATGGCAGAGGTCATCGCCAAGGTCCTCTACCCCGAGGACAACCACTACGAGGGCAAGAGCCTGCGCCTGCGCCAGCAGTACTTCTTCGTCTCCGCCACCGTCCAGTCCATCGTGCGCAAGCACATCCAGGCCTATGGAACGCTGACCAACTTCCACGAGAAGAACGTCATCCAGATCAACGACACCCACCCCACCCTGGTGATTCCCGAGCTGATGCGGATTCTGATGGATGACGCGGGCCTGGATTGGGACACCGCGTGGCACATCACCTCCAACTCCGTGGCCTACACCAACCACACCGTTCTGGCCGAGGCGCTGGAACGCTGGCCCCAGGCTCTGATGCAGACCTTGCTGCCCCGGATCTGGCAGATCATCTGCG
>VSNB01000214.1 GCA_009774055.1 Clostridiales bacterium | reverse complement strand
GGTCTGTTGTCAACCCGCCCCCCCCCCCCCCCCCCCCCGGGGCGGCGCTGTCCGCTGTGGGTGCTACCGGGTAGCCGGTTTCCTCTTACGAGGGGGCCGCTTGACGGATAGGCTACGTTCGGTACGCAGAACGGTGGCAAGTTCCTCATCATTTACCGGATAATAACAGATACGCTCCATTTTCCCGTGGTCTGCAATCAGGCTGCGGGATCGTTGGGAGTATAGTTCATAGGTAAATTCAGCGGAAAAACCATCTTCAAAAAGGACGCTGACTGCCCGTACATGAAGGGCGTTCTGTCTGACACGCAGGATCTGTTCTCCGTAGTCCACCCGTTGCAGCTTACCCTGCACAAAGTCTCCCTTACGTCCATGGGCCACGATGACACGGTACGCCTTAATCTTGTCGGCCTCTGCCTCGTAGTCACCACTTGTCCAGACAATGTGCGCTGGTGTCTCCTGCAGGAAAACGTCCCGCTCTAAAAAGCACCACGTCCCGCAAGGGCGGCTCATCCAGAGGAACGTGCGATTCTCTTGGTACGTTTCCAGCATGGCGGCGGTCAGCCGGGCTTCATCGTTGCTAAAGTCAGATTGATAACTGTGGGTGTTTTTTTCCACAATATCCGCTAAAAGCGGAATAATCTCAATCTTCTTTTCCATACCGTTCCTCCAGATCGGGGCCGCTCACCGGGGAGAGGTACTTTTCCACAAATTCCTGCGGAGTCAGTGCCACTCCCTCCGTATCCAGCATGAGGTCGCTATCGAAAACATCCCGCTCACCGCTTTCCGGGACTTCCACGGGGATCACGGTCAGTACCGTCCCCAAAAAAGTCGTGCCGTCTGCCGCGCTGAACAGTTCGTAACAGTGCATACCCAAAACCTGCTCTGCGGAAATTTCCTCCTCTGTAAAGAGAGCGGGAATACCGAAAATCTCAATTTCCCGCATAGATGATTGCTCCGATATTTTTTCCATGTGGGGATCAACTCCTATCTTCTTGATTTTTGAGTGCGCCGGTTTCCTCGTTGCTGTGGATTCCGTGCTTGTTCCAGTGTCCGCTCTGGGGCTGGCGGCGGGGAAATGGCATCAATGATTTCTCCAGCGGTGGCGTGGATTATATTCAGAGAGCCTTTCAATTCTGTAAGTTCCCGGCCCTTGCTCCAACCGGCGACATAGGCGAGGGAGTAATCTGTTGTGTCGATGCCAAAATGCTGGCAGACAACATAAGCAATGCTCTCCGCTTCCACTTCCTTTCTCCGCCGCTCATCCTGCCTTGGTACGTCCAGAATGTCATCGGGTTTGTGTAGCTTGGCATGGGTGATCTCATGTACCAGCGTTTTGATAGTCTGTACCTGACTCATGCCGGGTTTGACTACGATCCTGTTTTCCGTAAAACTGGTGTATCCTTTTGCGCTCCGCTGAAAATCCTCCTGTACCACAGGGAGAGGGGATAGTGCCGTCAGCCGGTTGTAAATGCCGTTATAATCAGCTACATCGCCGGTCAGTTCGGACACACCGATTTGCGGCAGTTCCCGGCCTTCGGTCTGGCTCAGGTCAAAGACATGGGCAATCTTAAATCTATTAGGGGAGATTTTCACCTTTTCCGTGAGGGGCTTTCCGTCCGGCCCTAAAAGAGCCTGCCCGGTCAGCGGGTCGATTTTCTCCCGTTCCAGCGAGGCCCGGAAATTGCAGGGGGCTAAAATCATGATGCCCTTTTCGCCTTTCTTCACCTGACGGCCTAACTGCTTCCAAGTGTTATAACCGGCAACGTTGGTTGCCTGGGGGCATTGAAAGAGGATCAGAAGGGCGTTTCCAAAGCTGTAATGGTGAAATTTAGCCATAGCGGTGATGTACTGTGCATAGTTGTCGCTGGCGTATAATTCCTTTACGCCGTTCTCCAGCCGCTCTGTCAGTTCGGCTACACGCTCGTCAGTTTCATAGGGCATAACGTGTTACCTTGTAGGAGGCTTGCGCGGTTGCTTTGGCCGGTCCGGTGGGGATTTTGGGGTGGCATCTATTTTGGCGATGATTGGCCTCCCCCCATTGACCGCAAGCAGGACTTCCGCTTTTTTGAAACGTGCAGTATAGGTCTTTACCTGCTCCGGGGTCAGGGATATAAAATCTTCTTCCCCCAGGCCGCAGATAAAAAACGTGCCAAAAATACCGCCGTACTCCCGTTCCGGGATCATGCGGTTAAATTCCAAATGTTCAAAAATGCCGTTCTCGTTGCATACAAGGGCAACTTCCTCCTGGAATGGGTAAATTGCTTGAATGAGTCCGCCGACAGTCTTTTGCATTTCATCAAGGCCATTGATTTCTTTCTCATAGGGCAAAAAGCCAGGCTCCACGACTAAAACATTCATCGCCGCGCCCCCTTATTTTGTAGGGCCGGACTGTTTCTTCCGCTTCGGCTGGATTTTTACAGGGTCAGTGCCGTCCGTGGGCTGGATGGCCTTGATACGGCTGGCGGCGTAGATGGCGTTGTCCGTCAACTGCCGCTGCCATGCGCCCTCACTCCGCGCCCAATGGAAGCCCCGGCTTTTCAGTTCCTTTCGGACTTCCTCACTGGGAATTTCATCAAAAAAGATTTGCAGCCGGTTTTTGTCCCCATTGGCCTCAACTCTGCCTCCCTCAAAGACCCAGCCGGTATAGCCCAGTTCCTTTGCCTCAGTCAGCTTTGTGATGCGGTCTTGGACACGATGGATTTCCTTATTATTGAGGGAGAGTGAATAAGTGGGAAATGGAACATTTACCCATGAGGGGCCGTTTTTCACATCCTGATCCAGCTCCTCAGCCTGTTCCTCAGACAAGCCCTCCATGCCGTGACAGGTTCCATGCTTGCGATAGTGAGCGTTGATCGCCTTCATAAATTCCTGGGCTTTTTTCAGCCCATCCAACTTCTCCGTCAGCTTGGCAATAGCCTCCGGATCATCGGAGGAAATGGCGGTATTCTGTTCGGCGGCCTCAGCTTTTGCCTCATAGTACGCCGCTTTCTCAGATGCTGCGATGGACTGCCGCATTTTATTGTCAGCCTTTTCACGGTAGCGGCGGTCTGCGGCTCCGTGAATAGGCTGGCCCATCGGAATGGCGCGTATCATATTCCAAGACTGCATGGATAGCGCGTCACTCTGATTGCGAGCCTTATCCGCCCGATTGCGGAAACGGTCAATTCGTGCTTGCTTTTTCTGCTCGTAATCGTTCAAAAAATCATCCTTTCCTGATGTCCGGCGTCAGAGCCGGAAATGCGTCTCATGGTGAGACGCATTTCCGCTTTGACATAAAATTAGCGGCTTTTCTTTCGTCTTTTGGATATTACCTGCCCGCTTCGCCGCTCTTTCAAAGGCTGTTCCAGAGTTTCAGGCGGCAGATCCTCAACTGCGATAATTACATTCTCAGGCGGTACGCCTTTGAACATATCACGTAGTTCCTTGGGTTCGCTCTTTTGCAACTCAGCTTCCTTTTTTGCTGTATCCTCGGCGGCAAACCGTTGTTCCAACTGCTCCACGCTCCAGTTATCCTTGAAGCGGCCTAATGCGCTGTGTCCAAACTGATCTAAAGCCCTTCCGTCCAATTCCAGAAGTTTTACCCATAATTCCGGGTGGTGGCGACGCAGTGACCGCAACTCGTCTATCCTCTGAAACGGACAGCACCAACAGGAACAGCGGTGGTAAATCTCATAAAGGCCCTCCCAATCAAAGCCCCGATCATAACAGATTTGCAGGGCCTGGGTTTCGGTGATGCCCCACTCTACCAGGGGATAAATCTCATCCTTAATGCGGTCAGTCTCGTCGGCCGCGATCCCAATATAGTGAATAGCCTGCTTTTCCTTTTTCAGCCGGTTTACCTCTTTGTCAATTAAATGGGTCTTGAGTTGCCCGGTACACCAGCGCACCTTGATTCCCGGCCAGCCGTTCCCGTAGGGGGTTACGCCGAGTTTTGCCCGTTTTTCAAGCGTTTTCAGCTTTTCTTTCGGCTGGTCGAACATAAGCCACTCAAAGCCTTTGGGGTGCCGCAGGATTGTCAGGTGGATGCCGCGCTCCTGATAGAGTACCTGATCGATTTTGTCCCAATGGCGGTACATTTCGGGAAATTCCATGCCAGTGTCCGCTGTGAGAACGCAATCAATAGGCATCCCAGCCTCCAGCATAAGCAGGAGCATAGCTGTCGAGTCTTTCCCACCTGAGCAGGAAACAGCGTGGCAATATTGGTTAGATATGGGCTGTCACCTGCTTCCGGGCAGAAAAAAAGCGCCCCCTTGGGCGCACGTTCGCTGATTCGTTTGACCGTTTAAGGGGACAGGTTTCACCGGGGAGTCCCGCTCCTTTTGAAGATGGCTGCTTTCTGCTGCTCTTTCAACTGCCGCAGGCGGCGTTCCTCCAGCGCCGAATATACGCTTTCCTCAATTTCGCGGGGGGTCATGGACACGTCAGGGAAATACTTGCGGAGGCGGTCTCCGGTCAAGATTACCTTTGTGACTTCAGCCCGTTCCTGCGCTCCCTTGAAAGGATTCTCCTCTTTTTCCTGCTCGACAGCATCAACAGCGCCAGAGAGAGGCTGTCCGCCTGCCTGTTCCTGGGTAGAGTCTTTCTCCACTTTTTCCTGCGGAGGGGCAGTAGTCGTAGGGGCATCCTTGGGGACAGGGATTTCCGAGGCGGCAGGAATGTCGGGAGAGGCGGGAATGGGCGGAAGCTCGGTAGCCACGCCGGGAGGTTCTGGGGCCGTTCCGGAAGTGGGAGGAGCGATGGTCTCTGACTTCTGAGGTTTGAGGTCCTTATCGTCCAGAATGTTCCTCAGATCCATCTCGTCCAGCGTTGTCCCGCTGCCTTCGGCCTTCTTTATGCGGGAGATGCGTTCGTTGGTGGCCTTATAACCAAGGTCAAGCAGATGCAGCACGGACTCTTGGGTTTTGGGCTTCAATGCAGACATTTCTGATGCAACAGAAATAGTCAGCTTGCCGTCATCAACCAGGTCACACACGCCTTTAACCGCCTCTGACATACGGATCAGCCGGTTAAGTTTTGCAACGCTCATTCCCATCTCCTGAGCCAACTTCGCGTCGCTTTGCAGTTCATTTGCGGAGTAACCCTTTTTACGGCGGCCCGCTTTCTGCTTCATACCCTCCATCTTCATCCGCAGGGCGCGGGACAGGTCATAGCTGGAAATTTTGTCCCGGTGCAGATTGCCGTCCGCCACGATGATTTTGGCGTCCGCGTCGCCAATTTTCTGAATAATGGTGGGAACGGCCTGATTGAGCATGGTGGCGGCGAGGTGGCGGCGTTGGCCGGACAGGATTTCCAGTCTGCCGTTTTCGTTGAACCGGGCCAGCACCGGGTCTTTGATGCCCACCAATTCAATGGATTTCAAAAGCTCCTTGAAGTTCTCGCTTTC
>VSNB01000213.1 GCA_009774055.1 Clostridiales bacterium | reverse complement strand
GGGCTTTTTGGGTTCGTCGCTCATGGACATGTTTTTTCTCCCGTCGTTTTATCTGGAATAGATGACCTTGTCAATGCGGCCGTACTCCTTGGCCTCCTCGGCGGTCATGAAGTTGTCCCGCTCGCAGTCGGCGGTGACCGTCTCCACGCTCTGGCCGGTATTGTCCGCCAGAATGTGGTTCAGCCGTTTCTTGATGATCTCCAGCCGGCGGAGATGGATGGCCATGTCGGTGACCTGTCCCTTGGTGCCGGCGGAGGGCTGGTGGATCATGATCTCCGCGTTGGGCAGGGCCAAACGCTTGCCCTTGGTCCCGGAGGAGAGCAGGAACGCTCCCATGCTGGCAGCCATGCCCACGCAGATGGTGGACACGTCGCACTTGATATACTGCATGGTATCATAGATCGCCATGCCGTCGGTAACGGAGCCGCCGGGGCTGTTGATATACAGCTGGATCTCCTTGTCGGGGTCCTGGGCCTCCAGGTACAGCAGCTGGGCTACCACCAGACTGGCGGTGGTGGCGTTCACCTCTTCCCCCAGAAAGATGATACGGTCATTGAGCAGGCGGGAGAAAATGTCATAGGACCGCTCCCCCCGGTTGGTCTGCTCCACTACATATGGGACTAAACTCATTTGAACTTACCTCCTGAAAGATGCTCCGGCCCTCCCGGCACGCACACTATCTTACCCCAAACAGGGAAACTTTAGTACAAGGACCAGCTTTTACTGGGCGTCCTCGGCGGCGGAACCTTCCTCGGGCTTGGGCTCGGCCTTCTTCTTCCGGGTGCGCTTGGGCTTTTCCGGCTTGGGCTCCTCAGCGGCAGGTTCCTCCGCCTTGGGCTCCTCGGTCTTGATGTCCTCGGGTTTTACGGCCACGGCGGAGGCTACCGCCAGGTCGATGGCCTTGGTCCGGACGACCTGCTCCCGGACAACGGCGTCATCCATGTACTTCTTGACGTTCTCCACGTCCATATTATACTGGGAGGCCATCTTGGCGTACTCCGCCTCCACGTCCTCGTCGCTGGCCTCCAGATTCTCGGCCTTGACGATGGCGTTAATGGCCAGCTCCATGCGCACCTGGCCCAGGGCGGGGCCCTTGGCGTCGGCCAGGAGCTTCTCCTCGTCCATGCCGGTCATCTTCATATACTGATCGTAGGGAATGCCCTGGGACTGGATCTGCATGCGGAAGTTGTCTACGAACCGCTGGGCCTGGTCCTCCACCATGGCATCGGGGATGTCGGCCTGGATGCCCTCGGCTACCTTGGACATGACGATGTCCTCAAAGGCGCGCCTGGCGGCGTCCTCCCGCTCCTTTACCAGCTTTTCCCGCACGTCGTTTTTCAACTCGTCCAGGGTGTCGAACTCGCTGACATCCTTGGCGAATTCATCGTCCAGCGCGGGCAGCTCACGGACCTTGATGGAGTTGGCCTTCACATGGAACACCACAGCCTTGCCGGCCAGGTCCGCGTGATAGTCCTCGGGGAAGGTGATATCGATGTCTTTCTCCTCGCCGGCGTTCATGCCCACCAGCTGCTCCTCGAAGCCGGGGACAAAGCTGCCGGAGCCGATCTCCAGGTCGAAGCTGTCGCTCTTGCCGCCGTCGAAGGGCTCGCCGTTGAGGAAGCCCTCGAAATCAATGTTGACGATGTCGCCATTCTCCACGGGCCGGTCCTCCACGGACACCATGCGGCTGTCCCGCTCGGCCATTTCCTTCAGGCGGGCGTCCACGTCCTCGCCGGTGACGTTCACCTCGGCCCGGGGGGCCTCCACGCCCTTATACTGGCCCAGGGTGACCTCGGGGTACACGGCCACGGTGGCCTTGAAGGAGAAGCCCTCCTTGCCTACCTCCAGCAGCTCCACCTGGGGATACCCCACCACATGGAGCTCGGATTCCTTGACCGCGCCGGAATAGGCGTCGGGCAGGGCGATGTTCACCGCCTCTTCATAGAAGACGCCGGCGCCGTACATGTTTTCAATCATCTTGCGGGGAGCCTTGCCGGGGCGGAAGCCGGGCATACGGATGCTCCCGCGCTGCTTTCTGTAGGCCTTCTCAACAGCAGCCTCAAAGTCGGCGGCGCTCACCTCCACGGTCAGCGCGACCGTGCTTTTTTCCAGTTTTTCGCAGCTTTTCACACTCATTTTAACTTTCCTCCGTTTACTGTGGCCGTATAGAGTCAGCCAACTGTGTATTGTAGCACATAGAGTTGAATATTTCCAGTCTTTTTTTCCTTAATTCAAGATTTTTTTCGGGACAAAGCCCAGGTAATCCGCCGCCACCAGGCTGTAGGCCACGTTTCCCACCGTTCCCTCGATGGCCCGTTTGTGGGTAGGGCCGTGAAGGTGGCCGTAAAAGCACTGCTTTACCCCGTATTCCTCCAGCTTCCGGAGGATTTCCGGGCAGCGGTAGCCGGCGTAGAGGGGAGGGTAGTGGAGAAAGGCCAGGATGGGCCGTTCCCCGGCGGCCTTCAGAGAGGCTTCCAGCCTTCCCGCCTCCCTGTTCAGAACCTTTTCATTGTGGCCGGACTGCTCCTCCTCGTAGAACCACCCCCTTGTGCCGCAGAGGGCATATTCTCCATAGAAATAACAGTTATTGTGGAGAATGTCAATAGAGGAAATGCTGTTTTCCTCAAAAAATTTTTTCATTTTTGCGGCGGTGTTCCACCAGTAATCGTGGTTGCCCTTCAAAATAATTTTCCGGCCCGGAAGGCGGTCGATGAACAGGAAGTCCTCCAGGCTCTCCTCGAAGCTGATGCCCCAGGAGGTGTCCCCGCAGAGGACTGTCACGTCGTCCTCTTCCAGGCGGGAGAAGGCCGACGCCAGGCGTGCGGTGTGGTCCGCCCACCCGGGGCCGAAGATGTCCATCGGTTTATTTACTTTTAGGGAAAGGTGGAGGTCGCCGATGGCATAGAGCCCCATAACTGATTACTTCTTTCTCCGCGCCCCTGGGGGCGCGGGGCGGTTGATTTTTTCATAGATCCGCCCTGCCGGACGGACGTTCACGGAGTATCGAACAGAAGCCGCTCCCGTCTGCGCGCGGAGCTTAAATCACTCCAGGAACGAGAGCACCTTCTCCTCCATAAGCTCCATCCCGGTTACATCACGGAAGCGAATCTCCTTCCCCTTGAGCCCCGCCAGCCGCACCGGGGCGGCAACTCCGGTAATATCCACCATCTGTGCAATACGTTCCACGCTGTTTTCAACGGGAACCTGCCCGATGGAGGAGAGCACGCTGTCGCAGAATTTATACGGGCTCGCCGTAGAGACAAAGATGGCGGGCGTCCGGTCGCCGGATTTCTTCCGGTAATCGGTCAGAACCTTCGCCGCCACAGCAGTATGGGTGTCAATCAAATACCCGTACCGGTAGAGCATGGCAATGGAGGAGGCCGTCTCTTCCTCACCGCAGAAGCCGCCGTAAAATATCTCCTGCATCCGCCGCTTCATGCCGGGGGTGACCTCGTACCGTCCCGTCTGCGCCAGCTGCTCCATGTACTCCCGCACCAGCTCGTCCTTGCCCCCGCTCATGTCGAACAGCAGCCGCTCCAGGTTGCTGGAGATCAGGATGTCCATGGAGGGGCTCATGGTGGTGTGGAAGGGACGGTTCCGGTCGTAGATGCCGGTGCGTATGAAATCCGTCAGCACATCGTTGCGGTTGGAGGCGCAGATCAGCTTCCCCACCGGCAATCCCATCCGCTTGGCGTAGTAGCAGGCCAGGATATTGCCGAAATTCCCCGTGGGCACGCAGAAGTTCACCGGCTGGCCCAGCTTGATCTCCTTGGCGTTGAGCAGGTCGCAGTAGGCGGAGATATAGTACACCAGCTGAGGCAGGATGCGCCCCCAGTTGATGGAGTTGGCGGAAGAGAGGAAGTACCCCCGCCGGGCCAGCTTCTCCCGCAGGGCCTCGTCGGAAAAGAGCCGCTTCACCCCGTTCTGGGCGTCGTCGAAGTTGCCCTTCACGGCGCAGACCCCCACGTTGCCCCCCTCCTGGGTGACCATCTGGAGCTTCTGAATCTCGCTGACGCCGTTCTCCGGGTAAAAGACCAGGATCTTTGTCTGCTCCACATCGGCGAAGCCCTCCATGGCGGCCTTGCCCGTGTCACCGGAGGTCGCCGCCAGGATGCAGGCCGTCTTTTTCTCCTCGGTCATCCGCAGGCTGGCGGACAGCAGCTGGGGCAGCATCTGGAGGGCCATGTCCTTGAAGGCGCTGGTGGGGCCGTGCCACAGCTCCAGACACCAGGTCCGGCCGTCTACCTTCCGCAGGGGCGCTATGGCGGGGGTGTCGAATTTCTCCAGACTGTAGGCCCTCTCAGCAAAGCGGGCCAGATCCTCCGCCCGGAAGTCCTCCAGATATTTCCCCATAATGTACGCCGCCCGGCGGGGGTAGGACATGGTGCACAGCGTCTCTACCTCCAGGGCGCTGAGAGAGGGGAAGCTGACGGGGGTGAACAGCCCGCCGTCCCGGCTCAGGCCCATGGTGATGGCCTGAGCCGCGGATTTCCGAAGGGTCTTGTCGCGCGTGCTCAAATATTCCATAGTAGCTTATCCTCCGAAAATGCGTCCGGTCAGAACGCGTTTGTAATATACTTGATCTGCCGCCGGCCCCCTGCGTCCGCCGGGTACACCTCCGCCACATCGAACCGGCAGGGGCCATCCCAGCCCGTCTGGGAGAGGTACCAGGACGCGGCGTCCCGCAGCCTCCGCTGCTTGGCGGCGGTGACGGCCTCCCGGGGGGCCGCGATGGCGCGGGGAGAGCGGGTCTTGACCTCCACGAAGCACACCGTCCCCTCCGGAGAGCGGACGATCAGGTCAATCTCCCCCCAGCGGCAGCGGTACTGCCGCTCCAGGAGGCGGAACCCCTTTCGCGCCAGGGCCGCCGCCACGGCGTCCTCGCCCCGGTCGCCCCGCTTTTTCCGCTCATCCATGGCGGGCGGCCTCCCATTTTTTCAAGAAGGTCAGCCGGTGGATGGGGCTGGGGCCGTACTGGTCCAGCATTTGATAGTGGAGCTTGGTGCCGTAGCCCTTGTGCTGCTCGAAGCGGTACAGGGGGTATTTTTCCGCCATTTCCTCCATGTACCGGTCCCGGCTCACCTTGGCAAGGATGGAGGCGGCGGCGATGGAGATACTGCGGCTGTCGCCCTTGAGCACAGTCTCATGGGGCGTGGTGATGGCGAAGCGCCGCCCCTTGTCCCGATTGCCATCGATGAGGGCGTAGTCCGGGGCGGGGGAGAGGGCGTCCATGGACAGCTGCATGGCTTTGATCCGGGCGCTGAGGATGTCCGTGGCGTCGATCTCCTCTGGGGAGACGGAGGCCACCGCCCAGGCCGCGGCCTGTTCCTTGATCTGCTCGAAGAGCTGGTCCCGGCGCTTGGGGGTCACCTGCTTGGAATCGTTGAGGTACTTAAGCTCCAGCCCCCGGGGCAGGACCACCGCCCCGGCGTACACCGGCCCCGCCAGGGG
>VSNB01000212.1 GCA_009774055.1 Clostridiales bacterium | reverse complement strand
ATGAGGAACTGGCCCGCAGGGCGAAAGGGATGATCAGCTTCTCCGACTATGTGCCGGGGAGCGCCACAGCATCCTACCGGCAGGCGGTGGATCAGGCCGCCGAGATCGCGGAGCAGCAGAAGCGGATGGTGGACCCCATCCACCATGAGAAGATAGACCGTCTGCTGGACACCTATGCCCGCAGGCTGGCGGAGAATATGAATCAAGGCTACGCCATCACTGCCCGTGTGCCGTCCATCCTGATCGCTGGCGGAAGCAATTTCCCTGTCCGCCAAAAGGAGAAACAGAATCGGGCCGCAGACACCAACATGGCGGAGTGGCGGCAGATCCAGGGACTGCTGGACAAGATCCGCGGCACAGGCAGGGGCGGCATCAGCGCCGACGACCCGGAGGCTGTGCAGAAGCTAAAGTCGAAGCTGGCAGGGCTGGAGCAGGAACAGGAGCGGATGAAAGCGGTCAACGCCTATTACCGAAAGCACAAGACCCTGGATGGCTGTCCTCAGCTCACCCCAGATGAAGTGGAGCGGCGGAAAGCGGCCATGGCCCGGAGCTGGCGGGCTGATCCCCATCCCTACGAGAGCTATCTCCTGACGAACAACAACGCCAACATCCGCCAGACGAAGAAGCGGATCGAGGAGTTGTCTGCCAAAAAGGAAACGGAATTCGAGGGCTGGTCTTTCGAGGGCGGCGAAGTGAAAATGGACCTGCAGGCGAACCGGCTCCAGGTGTTCTTCCACGAGAAGCCTGACCGGGATACCTGCTCGGCCATGCGGCATGGCGGCTTCCGATGGGCGCCCAGCGTAGGGGCGTGGCAGAGGCAGCTCACCAACAACGCCATCTGGACCGCCACGCACATGGACTGTCTCCGGCCTCTGTCTGGAGAACAGCTTACGCAGGAGCAGGCCGGACCTGTGCGGGAAGTACCGCAGGGTGACGGCAGCGGGTGGGGCTTCTACATCATCGCAGACCTGAAAACCTGGGCGGACAACGCAGAAAACCGCAGTCCGCTGGAACATTTCCCTTCTTTTGAAGCGGCAAAAGCCCGGTTTGACGAACTGCGGAGTGAACCTTATAACAACGAGGCCGCAGAACCCAGCCCGGATGGCCAGCCCCCCGCCCGCCTGACCCTGGGCCTGGAAAGTGCGGACGGCATGAGTGCCGCCGACATCCTCCATGTGCGTCAGGGGGAGAACTACCTTGTCACCGACTTCACCCGGTCGGAACGCCTCCGGGACGATCCTGCGGTCATGGATATTCTGGCCCAGGTCTCCCGCGAGATCGGCTTTGACCGGGTGCGTGTGTGGGAGCGAGTGGATGGGGACCGTCAACTGCTGTCTGCCATTCCCTTTGCAGAGTGGGAAAATCCACACTTCGCTTCCAGCACACCGGGCAGGATCGCCGCTCAATACTGTGCGTTGCTGCATGAGTGCTACCCGCTTCCCACGGATGCCGAGACCCACGGCGGACAGATTGCGGAGATCATCAAGTACCTCCAAAAAGAAGGGACACGCGGCGCAAATCAGATGGCGCTGGCTGTTGCCGGATTTGGCGCCACCTTTTCAGACAACGCCGCCGTCCAGAGACTGGCCTCCTCGCTCATGGCGGAGCTGGCCCAATACAACGAGCCGGGGCTGGACGAAGCACAGCGGCAGAAGCCCAGACACAGGAAGTCCCCGGAGCGGTAGGACAACAGGCAGGGGGTTATGTATTGACACCCTGCCTGTCCTCAAATGGGGGTTTTTATTTGACGAGGGTGTCAGTACATAACACCCTTGCTTGGAATGGAGGCGTTATGGTTGAAGCGAGATTTTTGCTGAGAGAACGGGCTCCGCCCGCCAATTCTAATCACCCTACCGCTTAGAAAGTCGCCCCGCCGATGGCGGGGCCAAGGCCCTCACCGCCCCCTGGGCGGTGAGGGAGACCAACTAAGCATTTGTCAAGAGGAATTTTAAGGGATAGGAAATTTTAACTTTGCAAATAAAGACATCAAAAATAGAGCCACTCGAAGGGTGGCGTTCAAACAGGGTGTAAGCAGGTAGCACAGGCCCACAAGCCAGTCAAGGCATTGGCTTCGCCACGCCTTCGGCGGCCTTGACAGCCTCGTGTGCCTGTACTTTGGAGTAATCAAGAGGGGCGTTGCCCCTCTCTGCACAAGAGTGCCTATGTTGATCTCAGGTCACTTTAACAAGATAAGTTTCTTAGGCTGCGCGTGAAATGTTGGGGTGTTTCAGAAGTTCGATATGTTCTTCTGGGGTGCGAAGTTCAAAAGTTTTTTTATCCCTCAGCACAGCAAATATGATGTTGACCAATTTACGCATGATGATACATTTCACAACTTTGGGTTCTTTCGTTTTAACTTTCTCAGCATAGTAATTGGCCAAAACGGGATTTGCGGGTTCTTTTCCCTTCACTGGATGTACAGCAGACTGTGCGCAAATATCCAGAATTGCTCTGGCATAGGGAGAGCCGCGCTTGGAGATTTTGGTCTTGGTTCCAACAAATTTACCAGACTGTCTGGTAGACGGGTCCATGCCAAAGAACGCGACAAGCTGCTTTGGCTTTTGGAATAACGAGAAATCACCAATTTCGGCGCGCAGCAGGACAGCGGAATAGAGGCCAATTCCGGGAATTGTCTGGAGCAGATTAACCTCGAATTTAACGGATGGGTCCTCAGTTGCCAGTTCAATGATTCGCTTTTTTAGTGTTTCGATATGCCGCTGAAGTCCCTCAAGCAGTTCCGCAACCGTGACGATCAGGACGGAATACGCCTCTCGTTTCAAGTTGATCTCCTCCGCATTTTCCGCCGCCCTCCGAAGTGCAGCCACTTTCTTTATCACATAATCCGTAGTAACACCTCTCCTGGCATACTTTGAGATGGTTTCTGCCAGCTGCTCGGGGTCAGCAGCAAGGATGGCTGCCGGGGACGGATATGTCTTTAGGATACCAAGCGAGGATTTGCACGCAACACGGCTGAAAACTCGCGCATAGCCTGGGAAAGCCTGATCCAGCAGTGAAGTCAATCGGTTCACATACGCAGTATGGCTATTCATAATATCAGCACGCTGGCGGCAATAATCTCGTATGTTGCTCAGCAGTTCGTTTGGCTGGTTCGTGGTGTGTAAGGTTTTCAAACGATAGAGCAACGCTAACCGATGCGCATCAGATTTATCGCTTTTTACCTTGCGGATGTTGATGTTTTTGAGAGCGCCCGACTGCATGGGGTTAATGACCATGACTTCATATCCAGCTGATTGCAGAAATTGCGCAATCACTCGGTGATAATGGGCAGTGGACTCCATCACGATCACAGGCTTTTCCCTAAATTCCCGTGCTGCCGCCTCCAGTGCGGCAAGAGAGCGTCGCAGACTTGTGGCATCATGGAAGATGTGAACTGTTTGGAAAACTTTGTTGTCTGGCGTAATGATGCACATATCACTAAAATCTTTGCTGACATCAATGCCCGCTACTGGTTTTTCCGGCATAGGCCATTCCTCCTTCTCTGATTGGATGGTGCATCAAACCATTCCTGTGAAGTTCAATATGCTGGCATTGTAATGCGGGTAGTCGAACCAGGCCGAACCCAACCAACCTAAACATCGAATCCTTCTTGGAATGAACGGGGTGTCTCCACTCAAAAGCACTCCTGCCAGAGCAGGCGCCCAGCAAGCATAAGTCCCACTTTCCCATCCTCGGATTATTATACACCCAGGTTGGCCGGGCTCGTCCCGGCTCTTCTTTGCCCGCCTAAAGGCGGGCGCAGGGTATACTCGCCCCGTAGGGCGAGTATACCCGCAAGCATAGCGCAAAGATATCTTTTGCGCGCTTGCAGGGGTAAGCCCCTGACCCCAATGCCGCCTGCGGGCGGAAATTTTGCGGCCCACAGGCCGTGGAAAGGAGCGTTGATGCAAAAGAAATACGAGATATGCCTGCGGCTGTCCAAGGAAGAAAAAGAACTGTTGGAACACAGCGCCCGTCTCTGCGGTCTATCCAAGACGGCCTATCTGCGCCGCCTGCTGTTGGGAACGGAGGTCAAGGCCCGCCCCTCCCAGGAGATCAAGGAGCTGCGGACGGAGATCCACCACATCGGCAACAATATTAACCAGATCGCCCGCAGCGTCAACGCCGGTATCGCCAGGGCGGAGGACGCTAAACGGGGGCTGTTCCTGCTGGATCAGGTCTACGAGCTGATGTATCAGATCGCAAAGAAATAGAAACTTATTATATCTTGCTGGTGTTGCTTGGAATGCATTTGATTTTAGAGGAAGAATGCTCTATAATAGATTTATCAAGATGTGGCATTGTCTTTTTAGTTCAATAAAAATGACTGGCAGCGCCGGAAAAATAATTCTCCCCCATATCTGGAGGTATATGATGCAGATTTCAAGCAGATTTACGATTGCTGTCCATGCCCTTATTTGTATTGAGATGTTCAAAAATGACCGGAAGGTAACCAGCGACTTCATCGCCTCCAGCGTAAACGTCAATCCCGTTGTCATTAGGCGGCTGTTACAGCAACTAAAAAAAGCCGGCATTGTGCAGGTCATGCGCGGGAGCGGCGGAACGGATACTGCAAGACCCATTGATGAGATCACACTGCTTGATGTCTATAACGCTGTAGAGTGTGTAGACGAGGGTGGACTTTTTCACTTCCACGAAAATCCGAACCAGCTCTGCCCCGTTGGGAGAAACATTCACGCTGTTTTGGATGTCAGGCTTGATGAGATTCAGAAAGCAATGGAAAAAGAAATGGGATCGGTGACGATACAAGATGTTTTGAACGACACGAAACGGCTGGCATGACGATTTTCCGCTTCAGGCAGAAAAGCTCTAAATTATTTTGTTGTAACACTTGACATTACAATTAAACGGTGGTATAAATAGCAATGTACCAACCGCGGTTACAACAAGATTTGGAGGTATCATCATGGCAAACTACAAAAAAGTAAACATCGCGCCGGATGCGCGGACGGAACTGCATGACGCCCTTTCCCTGACCGGAGCGAAGATCAGCATCAATAGTCTTCCGGCAGGGGCCGGTGTGCCGTTTGTCCATTCCCATAAGAACAACGAGGAGATCTACGCGGTCCTTTCTGGGAAGGGCAAGGCCGCCATTGACGGTGAGACGGTGGAACTGGCTGCCGGGGATTGGATTCGGGTCGATCCGGCGGCAAAGCGCCAATTCTCCGCGGCCGAGGACTCCGCCATCAGTTTCATCTGCATCCAGGTCAAAAAGGGTTCACTGGAAGGATACACAAAAGATGACGCTGTGATCGAAGGGGGTTAAAGGCCATCTTTCTGTGCAAGCTATCCAAGAATACCATAATTGAAGCAAGAGGGCAGGACATCACCGTGAGCGGTGTGTCCTGCCCCTTCTGCTTTCCGTCAAAACGGTTGTTCGGCAAGGAGGAGTATGGCTGTCACAAAAATCCTGGCCCGGAAGGGCCGCCTGGACGTGGGCATCA
>VSNB01000211.1 GCA_009774055.1 Clostridiales bacterium | reverse complement strand
ATAATCTAAAAATCCGATCGACTGAAAGACATACTATATGTTATCCTATACAGGAGAGGAGCTGACAGCCATGGTCATTCGAGAGAACTATCTGTCCAAAATCCGCCCCTTCATCGGCAAGGACATCATCAAGGTACTGACTGGCATCCGGCGCGGCGGTAAAAGCGTCCTGCTGGAGCAGATCCGTGACGAGATCAACAGCCCCAACACCATATTCCTGAACTTTGAGGACTTGGGCAACCAGCACCTTTGCGAGTACAACGCTCTCCACGATTATGTATGTGAGAAAATTGGCGACAGCAAAGAGCAGTTCTATCTGTTTTTTGACGAAATACAGGAAGTACCGGGTTGGGAGAAGGCGGTCAACTCCCTGCGGGTGAAATTCCATGCGGACATCTACATTACTGGCTCCAACTCCCGGCTGCTGTCCGGCGAGCTGGCGACTTATATTGCTGGGCGGTATATCTCCTTTGTTGTATACCCTTTTTCCTTTACAGAGTTTCAAATGGCTGACCCTGCCCTGACTTTCGACCAATATATCCAGTATGGCGGGATGCCGTTCCTGTCCAGCATCGATTTTGAACCGGAGATCAGCAAAAACTATCTCCAGGATATCTTCAACTCGGTGGTACTGAAGGATATTGTCAAGCGCAACAACATCCGGGACGTTGACCTCCTGGAGCGTATCATCGCCTATGCTCTGTCCAACGTAGGCAGGAGCTTTTCAGCCACCAGCGTCTCCAAGTCCTTCAAGGCAGAGAACCGCACCGTAGCTCCCGAAACGATCCTGAACTATCTGAAAGCCTGTGAGGAAGCCTATCTCTTGTACCGCCTCAAGAGTCAGGACATCAACGGCAAGAAGGTACTAAAAGTCAGCAAAAAATATTATGTGGCCGATCACGGGCTGCGGGAAGCTGTCATCGGAGTGAACCTGCAAAACGTGGAAATCGTTCTGGAAAATATCGTAGGGTTGGAACTGCTCCGCCGGGGATACAAGGTCTGTGTCGGGCGTGTCGGGACAAAGGAGATCGACTTTGTAGGTGAGAAACAGGGTGACAAGCTGTATGTCCAGGTCTGCTATCTGCTCAGTGATGAAGCCACTATCCAGCGGGAGTTTGGTTCGCTGCTGGAGGTCAGGGACAACTACCCGAAGCTGGTCCTGTATAAAGAAGGCTCTTTCCGAGGGAATTATGAGGGTATCCCAGCAATCAGAATTGAGGACTGGCTGGCGGAGAAAAATGTGTAAAGCAGGTGTGCTCGGGCGGTCTTTGTGTGGTGCTGCCGTAATTCTCCTGCATACAAACAAAACACTTTGGCGCGTATAAAATAGATAACGCTGAATTGAGGTTGACTTTGCACATAATATGTACTATAATTGTCGTGCGAGGAGGCGATGGTATGGATACCAACATGACATTCCGCATGGATTCCGATGTCAAAGCAGAGATGGCCGCTATCTGTGCCAAGCTGGGAATGACAACGTCCACTGCTTTCAATATTTTTGCCAATGCCTTTGTACGCGCAAAGGGAATGCCATTCGCTGTAACAATTCAAGAGCCTGACACTTTTATGCCAAAAGAGACAATGCTGGCAGATACCGACCAGCTATTGGCTGATTTTGCGTCAGATTATAAGAGGATAGCAAAATGATTTGGATAGAGACGGAGGATGTTATTCTGATCCATAGCCGAATTATTCAAGTCACCGGAGGGATCAGTTGCCGGATATGTTTATCGCTATTGCCGATGGCAGCGCAGATGAGCAGGATTTGTTAGCCTGGATTCAAGTATGTATCAGACGAAACGAGTAAGGTCAGCGCCCATAATCGGGTGCTGATCTTGTTGTCTCCTGCGATCAGGCTCGAGAACTGGTTGACGGGGAAAAATGTGTAAAACTCTCGTTGTATCTCACGGAAAAATGTGTTATACTATCTTTGATCCCACACAAGAAGGGCTGGTGATGTGATGAAGCGAAACGCTTTAGACGCGCTAATCAAGTGGCAGCACAGCGAAGACCGCAAGCCTATGGTACTCAAAGGCGCACGTCAGGTTGGCAAGACCTGGCTGATGAAAGAGTTCGGACAAAGCTGCTACGAGCACTCCGTTTACTTCAACTTCGATGAAGAAGACGAACTGAAATCTATTTTTGAGGTCAACAAGAACCCCCAGCGGATCATAGAATTGCTCTCCCTGATTGCCGGAAAGAAAATTCTGCCCGGTGAGACTTTGGTTATTTTTGACGAGATACAGGAGTGTCCCACCGCTCTCAACGCCTTGAAATACTTTAAGGAAAAGGCCAACGAGTACCACATCATTTCGGCCGGCAGTCTCCTGGGGACGCTGCTGGCCCAGCCAAAGTCCTACCCGGTGGGCATGGTGAACCTGCTGGACCTCTCCCCTCTTACCTTTGATGAATTTCTGGAAGCTGTGGAGCCGTCTTTGTATGAGTTCTATTGCGGCATACAGAAGGAGCAGCCGATTGAGGAGATTTTCCACCGCCGTCTGATGGAAGCCTGCAATAACTACTTCATCATTGGCGGGATGCCGGAGTGCGTGTCCTCCTGGATAAAATACAAAGACCCTACTAAAATTGTCCAGATCCAGCGCGAGCTGATCGAGATATATGAGAACGACTTCTCCAAACACAACGGCAAGGTCAACAGTGGCCGTATCCTGATGGTCTTCCGCAGTATCGTTTCCCAGCTTGCCAAAGCCAATGAGAAGTTCATGTACGGCGCTGTCCGGGAAGGAGGCCGTGCCAGAGACTTCGAGGAAGCGATAGAATGGCTCGTTTCCGCCGGGATGCTAAATCGGGTCTACAATGTCTCCAAAATGGAACATCCTCTTGCCGCTTTTGACAAGCTGGATCAGTTCAAGCTCTTTGTCTTTGACACTGGACTGCTCAAGCAGATGGCGGGAATCGACAACAGCGCAATTCTGTTGAAAAGCGATTATCAATTCAAAGGCCCCCTGACCGAGAACTTTGTCTTGCAGCAGCTCCGGGGGCAGTTCGAGGTAGAACCCCGCTACTACTCCGACAAAAACGGTGAAATCGATTTTGTAGTGCAGTACGGAACAGAGATCATCCCCATTGAGGCCAAGGGCGGCGAGGATAAATCGGCCCCTTCCTTCAAGCGGTATATCGCCGAACGCCAGCCGGAACACGCCCTTCGGTTTTCCAAACGTGGATACCGGAAGGATGGGTATATTACCAATCTTCCGCTATATCTGGCAAGAAAAACAAAAGAGCTGCTTTAAAGGCAAGTATCCGCATCCATGACAGGGAGGCATCCGATTATATGAGTAACGAAAAGGTATTCCAAATGGATTTCGGAAAAATCTATGATGCTCTACTGAACAAGGCCACCAGGAAAGGGCGTACTAAATCCGAAATGGATGAGATCATCTGCTGGTTAACAGGATATGACGCTGAAGCATTGGAAGCAGCCCGCCTATCCCCTGTTTGCTATGGAGACTTCTTCCGCAACGCACCCATGCCCAATCCCAACCGAACGCTGATAAAAGGTGTTGTTTGCGGCATATGGGTTGAGGAGATTGAAGACCCTCTTATGCGAGAAATCCGGTACTTGGATAAGCTGATTGACGAGCTTGCCAAGGGCAAACCTATGGAAAAGATTCTGCGGAGCCAGGAGGAACCCGCCATGTGGGTATGTCCCAAATGCGGCAGGTCATTTCGCAGGAAAGATCAAGACCATTACTGTGGGAAAGCACCAGAGACGATTGAAGAGTACATCCGCAGCCAGCCGGAGTATGTCCAACCCTATCTGCATCAGGTGAATGGCGCCATCAAAGGCAGCATCCCAGAGGCCAAGGAGAAAATCTCCTGGAGTATGCCCACCTACTGGAAGGGCCGCAACCTGATTCAGTTCGCGGCGTTCAAGAAGCACATCGGCCTGTACCCCGGCCCGGAGGCCGTGGAAGCGTTTGCCGACAGATTGACGGACTACAAGACCAGCAAAGGAACCATTCAGATCCCCTACTGCAAGCCGTTACCGCTGGAATTGATTAGGGAGATTGCGGCGTGGTGCGAGCAGAACAACCAGAAATAGGGGCTTGTCCACTCCGTTTTCCCCACATCGCAAAAGATCTGCCTTTCCGATTTGCGCACCCGACAATACGCCTGGTTGAAACCATAAATTATGAAGGGACGGTTGTCATATGTCTGAAACATTGGAAAGTGTCATCCGCGAATGGGTGGTCAAAGACTACTTCACTCCAAACATCAAGGCGGAGGTCATTCTGGACACACTGCTGTCCAAATATATCCATGAGCTTGTGGAGGGGACAACCCTTGTGGCTAAGGAGATGTCGATCCCACGGGGGGACCTCTTTGGGAGCATCGGTACAAAAATCGACTACGTGCTTGCGGGCGACAAGGTTTACCTCATTGAGCTAAAAACTACGGACAGCAGCGACAATGACGAGCAGGCGGGGAAGTATCTTGAAAAATGTCAGAGTCAGGAAAAATCCTTTGGCGATAAGATTGGCCGGCAGTTGCTGTCTATCCTGAATAAAAAGGCTGTTTTTAACCTGAAACTGGGAGGGCATGAGCATTGGACCAATGAAACTCTGCGCACTGCCTTTGACTTGATTCTGCAAAAATACGGAGTTAAGTCCCAAGACGGCCACTGCGCTGAACAGGCTATGGCACTGATTCGAGAAAAAAGATGGACACAATCAAAAAAATACCGTTCCCGGAAATACCTCTATACCCTGGGCAAGCTGGTGGATTATCCGGAGAAACTCTGGGATAAACAAATGGAGGTCATCTATCTGACACCGGATGGACGACGCACCCATGAGGGAATAGAGCCCCGAAGCCTGAAAAAATTCGTTGCGGATTTGCCGAACCGGCATCCGAATGACGAGCTTGCCCAGCTGCTGGCGGACATCATTGCCGCCATCTATTTACCGGAAAAGGCAGGGAAATGATATGGCGGACCTGACCATCCACCGCGGCACCCACCAGATCGGCGGCTGCTGCACCGAGATCAGCGCCGGAGGACACCGCATCCTCATCGACTTCGGGGCCAACCTGCTGGGGGCGGACGGAGACGCCCAAACGAAGGACCGTGAGATGGTCCAAAAGGTGTTCGGCACCCGCCAGGACGGCGCGGTGCTGTTCACCCACTACCACGGCGACCACTACGGCCTGTTTAAAAAAGTTCCGCCGGGCGTACCCATGTACATCGGCCCCCTGGCCAAGAACATCCTGCGTATCCTGGTCCCCTACATCGACCGGGACGCGCCGGAAAAGGGCAGTGCCATCGTGGAACAGATGAGAACCTACGAGCCGGGAACGTGGATGACACCCGTTCCCGGCATCAGTGTCCGCCCTCTCTATGTGGACCACTCCGCCCTGGACGCCTATATGTTCTGCATCCAGGCGGCGGGCAAGACCATCCTGTTCACCGGGGACTTCCGGGACCACGGCATCGCGGGGCAGGTGGGGCGCATGGAACGGATGGT
>VSNB01000210.1 GCA_009774055.1 Clostridiales bacterium | reverse complement strand
ACGTTGAGGATGCTTGTTTCCAAAACCTTTTCGCACCAGCCAAGATCCCAATCATCTCCGGAACCGGCATCCGATATTACGTAGATTCCAGCCGCGCGGCAAGAGCGGAATCTGGCGGCCGAAAACAGGCCCGCCCCCTCCATTTCAACACAAAGCGCGCCCTTGTCCTCATAATATTTTCTGCTCCAGCATGGCTGGACATACCCCGCATCGGTGGTCCGGTGGCAGCCCCTGCGGTATGCGATCCCCTCTGCGTCCATTTCCTTGCAGAGCAAATCGGTGAGGTCCTTTGCCGAACGGACAAGCTCTCCGGTACAGCCGTATAGGCATGCAACCGCTGTATCATGAAATGCTCCGTCAGTGATCACCACGTCTCCGATCTGCGTTCCGGAATATCCGCCCGCAAACCCTACATGGATCAGGTCCTGCGCTCCCGCGGCGATCAGGTCCTCAGCCTGCGTTGCGATTCCCGGCGAACACATTTCCCCCTTTACAAATCCGACCGAGGGGTCATGCTCCATGATGTACACCTCGCCGCCCACATGATAGGCAGGGGTTCCCGGGTTTTTGGCAAGCATCGCGTCGTACAGGCTGTCTGCGAGAAGGTATACTCTCTTTGGAAAAACCGTTCTCAATTCATCTAAATCAATCCCTTGTAATTCCATTTCCCGTCTTACCAGCTGAGACGGGGCATTGTATTCGTTGGGATCAATTGGAAAACGATTCCGGCACATGATCATATAGGACAGCACGCCGCCATTTTCAAGGGGGCATTCCTCATATCCCGTAGGAATATACCCGCGATTGTGATAAAACCTGCCCGCAGGAAGCGAAGCTTCCAACCATGCGGCGCCATGGCTTTTTATGATTTCAGCTTCAAGGAAATCCATAATCTGCGTGCCAATCCCCTGCTTTTGAAACTGGGGCAGTACGAATACGCGCTTAATGTGGTCCCCGTCCAGCGTGCCTGTCCCGATCAAATTCTGCTGAAGGGAGACGGCATATACTTTTCCTGCTGCAATATCGTCTGCAATGTTTTCTTTGCTGTGAAGCGCCAAAAAGAACTTGACCGCCGCTTCCGAATAATACTTTGTATATATCGCTTTGATCGTCACATGAACCAATTCGTATATATCCGCAGCCATATCCATGGCGGCCTGCATGACGGCAGGCTCCTGTTTTTGTCCCATGTCCATTTCTCCTGTAAATGGGGATTTTATCCGTCACTTCCCCATGGGGGTCACTCCTCGAAAGGGAGCTTTGCGTATACGTAGGTGTCCTTCCATATGGGCCGTCCGCTCTCGTCCTTCCAGAAGTAAACGTTTTGGATCAGATGCGCCTCCCTGCGAAATCCAATGGCTTCCAGGAGCTTCCAGGAGCGGACGTTAAGGGGGTCGCATTCCGCGTAGATCCGATGGATTCCGGCGGAGAACGCCTGCTGGATCAGGGCCCGGCAGCTCTCCGATGCACAACCCTTTCCCCAATAGTTCCGGTTGAATACGTATCCGATCTCCAACGAGTCAAACTCCCGCTTTCCCAGATAGACGTTTCCGATCATCTTCCGGGAATCTTTCCATTCCACCGCGATCATTTCATCTGTCCCTATGCGCCAGTCGAGGCTGCGCTCCGCTTCCGCAAAGGTCATAGGCTTATGGGGCTCGTACTTCACGACTTCTGCATCGGACAAATACTCAAACAGGTCCTGCAGGTCACCTTTTTCATATCTTCTTAAAATCAGCCGCGGGGTTTCCGCGAGAATGCTTCTGTTTTCCATATCCTTTTATCAGTCTCCTCTGTCATGCCGGCCTATTGGAGGACCACGTTTTCCTCCCCCAGGACCTCCGTCAGCTCCTCCAGCAGGGCTTTTCCCAGCAGGCACCGGGTTCCCAGCCGCTTTCCCGTGTCCATAAAGAAGATCCGGGCCGGCGTATTGCCTGGGAACATGGCGATTACCCGGTTGATATGGCCCAGCGCCGGCGCGTCCTCCGAGGGGAGGCGCAGCCACAGCGCCTTGCCCTCCAGCACCTGCACCCCGGGGACGGCTTTGGGCGGAGGCGGCGCCTCCTGCTTTTCTCCGGCGCCCCGGAGGGAGTAGACCTCGTCGCACAGAATCTGGGGCGGCTTTTCGTCCCGGACGGACAGCTTTCCCCGTATCAGCACCGCGCTGTCCGGGCTGAGCAGCCGTCCGAACCGCTCCAGGGTCCGGGAGAAGCACAAAAGCTCGATGGACCCGGTGTCGTCCTCCACCGTCGCGTAGGCCATCAGCCCGCCGTTCCGGGTGGGCCGGGTGCGGTAGGCGGTAACGATCCCCGCCACGGCGATGGACTGCTCGTCCTGGTAGACCGTCGGGCCGCCCTCCTGGGCGAAGTCTGCGTGGATGGGTCCGATCCGCACCGCGCCGGCGGCCTTGGCCGCCTCGCGGTAGGCGTTCATGGGATGCCCGGATAGGTACATGCCGGTGACCTCGCGCTCCTGGCGCATCCGTTCATCCAGGGGGTACTCCGGGATGTTGGGCAGGTGGATGCTGGCGGCTGGCTTTTTCTCCGAAGGGTTGACCATGCCGAAAAAGTCCATTTGGCCCTCTACGTTCTGCCGCCGGCTGGCGGCGATGGAGTCCAGCAGCTTGTCGCTGACAGCGGCCAGCTGGCTCCGGAAGGCCCCGAAGCTGTCAAAGGCTCCCGCCCGGATCAGGTTCTCCACCGCCCGTTTGTTGATGTCCGTGCCGTACATCCGCTGGCAGAAGTCCTGGAAGCCCTCGAAGAGCCCGTTTGCCTCCCGCTCCTTCACCACGCTCTGGATAAATCCCCGCCCGATGTTCTTGATCGCCACCAGGCCGAAGCGGATGCCCTTCTCCTCCACGGTAAAGCGGTCGTAGGAGCGGTTCACGTCCGGCGGCAGCAGGGCGATGCCCATATCCCGGCACTCGTTGATATAGTCCGCCACCTTCTCCGACCAGTCCAGCACGGAGGTCAGCAGCGCCGCCATGTACTCCTTGGGGTAGTGGAGCTTGAACCACGCGGTCTGGTAGGCCACCACGGCGTAGCACACCGCGTGGGCCTTGTTGAAGGCATAGTTGGCGAAATCGTAAATCTCGTCGTAGATGGCCTGGGCCACGTCCTCCGGGATGCCGTTTGCCACGCAGCCTGTGATGTGCCGGTCCGGGTCCCCGTGGAGGAACGCCTCCTGCTCCTTGGCGATGTCCTTGGCCTTCTTCTTGCTCATGGCCCGGCGGACCATGTCGGCCTGGCCCAGGGAGTAGCCCGCCAGCTGCTGGAAGATCTGCATCACCTGCTCCTGATAGACGATGCAGCCGTAGGTGATGGACAAAATCGGCTCCAGGGCCGGGTGCTTGTAGGTTACCAGCTTGGGGTCATGCTTGCAGGCGATGAACCGGGGAATGGATTCCATGGGGCCCGGCCGGTACAGGGCCACAATGGCCGTCAGGTCCTCAACGGACTGGGGCTTCAGGCCCACGCACACGCCGGTCATGCCGGCGGACTCCATCTGGAACACGCCGCCGGTCCGCCCCTGGGTGAGCATGTCGTACACCGCCTGGTCGTCCTCCGGCACGTCCGCCAGGGAGAAATCCGGCTTTTCCCGCCGTACCATTTCCACCGCGTCGTCCAGCACCGTCAGGTTTCTTAGGCCCAAAAAGTCCATTTTCAGCAGGCCCAGCTCCTCCAGGGTCACCATAGTGTACTGGCAGACAATCGTCTCATCGTTTCTCGCCAGGGGAACATAGGTATACACCGGGTCCTTGGTGATCACCACGCCGGCGGCGTGGGTGGAGGCGTGGCGGGGGACGCCCTCCAGGGACTTGGCGGTGTCGATGAGCTTCTTAATCCGCTCGTCCCCGTCGTACATGTCCTTCAGCGGCTTGGAGAGCCGCAGGGCCTCGTCCAGGGTGATGTGCAGGGCCCCGGGACCGCTGGGGACCTGCTTGGCGACCACATCCACCTCGGCGTAGGGCATGTTCAGCACCCGCCCCACATCCCGGATGGCGCCCCGGGCGGCCATGGTGCCGAAGGTGACGATCTGGGCCACCCGGTCGTCGCCGTACTTCCGGCGGACATAGTCCACCACCTCGTCCCGGCGGGCGTCGCCGAAATCCATGTCGATATCCGGCATGCTTACCCGCTCAGGATTCAGAAAACGCTCGAAGTACAGCCCGTACTTCATGGGCTCCACGTCGGTGATGTCCAGGCAGTAGGACACCATGCTCCCTGCGGCGGAGCCTCTGCCCGGCCCCACGGGGATATGGGCGTTTTTGGCGAAGCGGACAAAGTCGGAGACAATCAGGAAGTAGTCGGTAAAGCCCATCCGCTCGATCATGTCCAGCTCATAGTCCAGCTGCTTGTGGAAATCGGGATGCCGCCCCTGGTACTTGGCGGCGAAGCCCTTCTCGCACAGGCGGCGGATGTAGGTCTGAGCCGTTTCTCCCTCTGGCACGGCGAATTCCGGCAGGTGGTATTTGCCGAAGGTGAACTCCAGATTGCACAGTCCGGCGATCTTCTCCGTGTTGGCTATGGCGTCCGGGTAACGACTGAATAATTTCTCCATTTCCTCTGTGGAGCGGACGTAGAAGTTCCTGGGCTCGTAGCGCATCCGCTTCTCGTCCTCCACCAGCTTTCCGGTCTGGATGCACAGCAGCACGTCGTGGGCCTCCGCGTCCTCGGGGGCCAGGTAATGGCAGTCGTTGGTGCACACCAGGGGGATGCCTGTCTCCTCGTGGAGCCGCAGCAGGCCCTGGTTCACCACTGCCTGCTCCCGGATGCCGTGGTCCTGAAGCTCCAGGTAGAAGCCGTCCTCGCCGAAGAGCTCCCGCATCTCCAGGGCGTAGCGTTTCGCGTTTTCGTATTCACCGTTCATCAGCCGCTTGGGGATTTCCCCCGCCAGGCAGGCGGACAGGGCGATGAGCCCCCCGCTGTACTGCAGCAGCAGCTCCATGTCGATTCTCGGCTTGATGTAGAACCCGTCCACGAACCCCTTGCTGACCATGTAGCTGAGGTTTTTGTACCCCTCCTCGTTCCGGCAGAGGAGTACCAGGTGGCGGCTCTCCGCGTCCAGGTCGTGGACGCGGTCCCGCCGCGACCGGCCCTGGGGGGTCACGTAGACTTCGCAGCCGATAATGGGTTTGATTCCTTCGGCCTTACAGGCCCGGTAGAAGTCGATGGCTCCGTACATAACGCCGTGGTCCGTGACCGCCACGGCGGTCTGGCCCAGTTCTTTTACCCGTTTTGCCAGGCCGTTGATTTTGCAGAAGCCGTCCAGGAGGCTGTACTCCGTATGGACGTGGAGGTGGACAAATGACATCTGTTTTCCTCTGTCTTTCTCTGCCGCCGCTGCGCGGCGGCACGGTAGTTTGTTCTTCACTTCGGCCCGGGGGCTTCTCGCCCCCGGACTCCTCGGGTACTTTTGCCCCGCGGCAAAAGTACCCAAAAACGCGCTTGAACCTACGGTTCAAGACTCCCTAGATGATACACGGCCACATCGAGTGGCCGCGTATCATCTGA